>JAVLUO010000010.1 GCA_031628995.1 Bacillota bacterium LX-D
ATGGACACCCTTGTCTTAGGCTAACGGTTGGCACTATCAACCCCCGTATCGGACTTTCACCGACGAGCAAGCGCCCATGCTGGGCGCACAAATAAAACGGCGAAAGAATGAAAAATTTCTTTCGCCGTTATTAAAACATCCTAGAATTATAGGTTACGCAAAATAGGATTGTTCTTCCTCTGCAGTTAAGGAACGATAGCAAACGGGGCATAGTTCACCTTTTCCGGGGATGCTGACCGTAGGCAGATCCTCCCAGATACGTTCCATAAAACTAATGGATTGTCCACATTTTAGGCAACGGTCATTTTCTAACTCCATTTTCCTCACCTCTAACTTATACTATGGCCAAAAAATAGGAAAGATATTCGCTGTCCTATTCCCAAATTACATATTGGCAGCATATAATGCAGTACCACACGGGAAGGGGCTGACGAAATGAAATTTGTACTTGTTTTAATTGGCGTTGGTTTGCTGTTGTTTTTAGTTACCAAATTAAAAATTTGGGTTAGGCAAAAAAATCGTGAAATTGTTCTTTCCTCTTGTCCCGGGTTGCTAATACTTTTAGTACATAATTGCGAAAAACAAGTAGAAGGTATTATTCGAGGAATACTTAGCTGGCGTTCTGCTGCAGATAAGGCTTTTAACTTGGCTGTCGTAGATTGTAATTCAAGCGATGGGACTAAATTTATTCTGGAAAAACTAAATCATCCGGATCCTCATTACCACCTGTTAGATTTGGCGACTTTTGAAGAAAAAGGTGTTAAAAGTTTAGGCTATACTGATGCTGTAAAGGTTGCTACAATTAATATTGATCATTTTTCAGATTATAATACCTGTATGGCCCAGATTAAACAGGTAGTAAAAAAAGAATTATTAGAGGGAGAAAAATGCAGCTGCTAAAAAAGCTATGGGCAGAATTGCTTGCTTTTTTTTATCCGCCAAGCGATACCTGCCCTTTATGTTTGGAGAAAATTACAAATAATTTAATTTGTGAAAATTGTCAGGAAATATTGCAAAATTGGCAAAAGCAAAAATTTTGCAATGTTTTCGGCCGGCCCAAAAAATTTGGTCAACTATGCCGGTGCACAAAACAACAAACTTTCTACAGGAAACTACATGGTGTGGCACCCTATCAAGGTGTTTTTAAAAAGGCTGTTTATCGCTTAAAATACAGCGGCCAGACATATTTAGCAGTGCCTATGGGCAGCTTAATGGGGGATAGATTAAGGGAAATACAGGGATATGCAGGAAGTATAATTATTCCTATCCCTTTAAGCCCAAGGAAAAGAGCAATTCGAGGTTTTAACCAAGCTGAGCTTTTAGCCCGGGCAGTAGCTGAGAGAACTAAGCTGCCCGTTTACACCAATCTCCTAACCAAGATCAGGGATACGGCTCCTCAAGCCGGTTTAAAGAAAGTGGACAGGCTTACTAATTTGCAAGGGGCCTTTAATGTTCCCAATCCGGAGCCCCTTAAAAATAAAGTTGTAATTCTAGTCGACGACATTTTTACTACAGGGTCTACCATTAACGAAGCTGCTCAAACACTACTAAAAGCAGGAGCCAAGGATGTTTATGCTTTGGTCTGGGCAATAGCGTAAAGCGTAATATGATAAAGGCAGCATTTGGCTGCAAAATACCGACAAAAAATCCTAAAAAAATTACATCCACAAATAAGTCCACAGGAAAAAGGGCTTATTTTACTAGTTATTAACAGACTTATCCACATTATCCACAACTTTTTTATAAACAACTAATGTGAATAATTTTAATTTCGACAATGATTTCAACGGAGATTTATGTAAAGTTTTATTGCATTAATATAAACCAGCCCGTATAATTATTATTAGCATAGGGATGAGGAGGAGAAAAATGAAAAAAAGTTTGAGTTTAATTTTAGCATTAGCATTAACAATGGCTTTAATGCTAGGCCTTGCAGGCTGCGGGCAAAGTGGACAAAGTACGGATCAAACTAAAGAAGGGCAGCAAGAACAAACGGCTGAAAAGGAATATATTGTTGCAACGGAACCAACTTTTCCGCCTTTTGAATTTAGAGATGAAAAAACTTCGGAAATTACTGGCTTTGATATTGATTTAATTAAAGCTATTGCTCAAGAAACAGGTATTAAAGTTAAAATACAATCCCTCGGATTTGACGGCTTAATTCCAGCTCTGCAAGCAGGCAACATTGATATTGTAGCTTCAGGTATGACAATTACTAAAAAACGTGCTCTTCAAGTCAGCTTTACAAAGCCATATTTTGATGCAGGTTTAAAAATTGCAGTACCTGCCAATAACACCACAATTAAGGGAATTGATGATTTAAAAGGCAAAACAGTAGCAGTACAAATTGGGACAACTGGGGCTAATAAGGCGCAAGAACTTTTAGACAAAAAAATTATAGCTAAAGTTAAAACCTTTAATACTGCTGATGCCATCTTTTTAGAACTCTTAAACGGTACTGTTGATGCTGTAATTAACGATTTGCCTGTTAACGAAGCCTACATGAGCAAAAACCCCGGCAAAATCAAAATGGTCGGTAATGTTTTAAACGGCGAACAATATGGTTTTGCAGTGGCTAAAGATAACCAAGAACTTTTGAAAAAATTAAATACAGGATTGGAAAAAGTTAAGGCAAATGGAAAATATGACGAATTAAAAGTCAAATACTTTGGTGGAAAATAAGAAAAAATTTAGTGGTAAATAAGGAATCGTAAATGCGTAACGCGTTGCTGTGTTACGCATTTCTTTTGGTACAAGCGCCGGTGCAGCAGGAACGAAAAAATAAAGAGGAGGGGTAAAAATGTTGCAGTACTATTTAACCCATCTAAAAGCAGTATTTCCATCTTTACTGCAGGGAGCAGTTGTTACTATTGAGGTAACTGCTTTATCTGTTTTAATTGGAGCAGTAATCGGACTCTTTGTAGGTATGGGTAGATTAGCTCGCAATAAGCTAATTAAATCTATTGCCGCAGCTTATGTTGATATTATTCGAGGAACTCCTTTGATGGTTCAGGTTTTCATTATTTATTTTGGTTTGCCTAACTTACTATTGCAAATAACCGGCAGTCGGGTGCCTATGGACCCTTTTGTATCCTCAGTCTGGGCTTGCAGCATTAATAGCGGTGCCTATGTAGCAGAAATTTTTAGAGCTGGTATTCAGTCTATTGAAAGGGGACAGATGGAAGCTGCCCGTTCTTTAGGAATGACTCATGTTCAGGCTATGCGCTACATCATACTTCCTCAAGCTTTCCGCAGGGTAATTCCTCCTTTGGGCAATGAATTCATTGCTTTAATGAAGGATACGTCTATTTTGTCAGTAATTGGAGTAGAAGAATTAATGCGTCAGGGGCAATTATACAATGCAACTACCTATGCTTCCTTTCCAACCTTTACGGGAATTGCTTTAGTTTACTTAGTAATGACAATGACTGTATCTAGGTGGGTAGCCTATATGGAACGAAAACTATCGGCTGAAGGCAAACACTAAATATTTGCCTATCTATTGACTGCTTTGAGAGGAGGTTAAAACTAGTGATAACAGTTAAAAATTTGTACAAGCAGTTTGGTGATTTACAAGTTTTAAAAGGAATTAGCACCCATATTGCTGAAAAAGAAGTTGTAGTTATTATTGGGCCTAGCGGATCCGGAAAAAGCACTTTTTTGCGCTGCCTGAATAAGCTGGAAGAAGCTACTTCTGGAGAGATTATAATTGACGGAGTAAATTTATTGGATAAAAAAGCAAATATTAATACCATTCGACAGGAAGTTGGAATGGTTTTTCAGCGGTTTAACCTTTTTCCCCACATGACAGCCTTACAAAATATTACTATAGCTCCAGCCAAAGTCCGGGGCTGGAAAGCTGACGAGGCAGATAAAATTGCCCGGCAGCTATTGGCCAAAGTAGGACTTAGCGATAAAGCAGACGCTTACCCGGATCAATTATCCGGCGGCCAACAGCAGAGGGTAGCCATTGCCCGAGCCTTAGCTATGCAGCCGAAAATTATGCTCTTCGATGAACCAACTTCTGCACTGGACCCGGAAATGGTAGGGGAAGTCCTAAGCGTAATGAAGGATTTAGCTAAAGAAGGAATGACTATGGCAGTTGTTACCCATGAAATGGGTTTTGCCAAAGAAGTAGGAGACCGGGTTTTGTTCATGGATGAAGGGATGATTTTAGAAGAAGGAACTCCCCAAGAATTATTTGATCATCCGAAGCACCCTAGAACTAAAAGTTTTCTAAGTAAAATACTTTAAAAACTTGTAAATTGATCCTTGTTTATTAGCATTCCATTGTTTGACATTCAACTTAGGTATGTTATAATATAACTACTTGTAGTCTTACCTAGCCTGCAAGAGTAACACATGCGGGAGGAATGAATGAATGCTGGGTAAAGTTAAATGGTTTAACCAAGAAAAAGGATTCGGATTCATTGAAAGAGAAGAGGGGGACGATGTATTCGTTCACTTTTCAGCAATCCAGGAAGACGGCTTTAAAACATTAGCCGAGGGTCAGGAAGTTGAATTCGAAATCGTTGAAGGTCCAAGAGGCCCTCAAGCAGCTAATGTTGTTAAATTATAAATTAATTTAACGAACAGTGCCCTGTGGTTTTTTCAACCACAGGGTTTTTTACTTCCCAGACACGGGGACGGTTCCGCTGTCTCGTCATCCCTCGCCGAGACAACGGAACCGTCCCCGTGTCTGGGTTTGGGAAAAGAAAATTATTGGGAAGAAGGATTTTTAGTAATTCTAGGGAATAATATATGTAACAGCTTGCTTTAGCCTGCAGATCCAAAATACCAGAAAGGGGCCGATGCTCAATGAAAATAGCAGTCAGGGGTAAAAATATACAAATAACCAACGCTCTAAAAGAACATGTTGAAAAACGGCTAGGAAGACTGGATAAGTACTTTGAAGAAAATACTGAGGCGCAGGTTACTTTAACGGTTGAAAGAGACACTCATATCGTAGAGGTGACAATATTACTAAACGGGTATATTCTTAGGGGCGAGGAAGCTACTGGAGATATGTACGCTTCAATTGATTTAGTGCTGGATAAATTGGAGAAACAAATTGAAAAATATAAAACTAAGATAGCGAAAAAACTGCGCAGCAATAAGTTTACCAAAGTTGTGGAAGCGGCAAAAACACAGGATGACCAGGATGAAGATGAATTTAAGATAATGAGGAACAAGCATTTTTCTATTAAGCCCATGGCTGTAGAAGAGGCAATTTTGCAGATGAATATGGTGGGACACAGCTTCTATGTTTTTTCTAATGCAGAGACAGAGCAGGTAAATGTGGTTTACCGCCGTAAAGATGGGAACTATGGTTTAATTGAACCTGAATATTAAAAACTAGCTTAGACAAAAGAATTAGCTTAGCTGGGAAAAGCAAGGCAGTTGTTGACCTCCAACGACTGCCTTTTTTTACGGCTGAAAGATAACTACTTGATTTCTTGAAGTATAAGAAAAAGAGTGTTAAAATTTATACTTAAGCAGTAATCTGCTTTAAATTTATTTAAAAGGACTGGGGTGTGTCCCGGCTATTTTTGAAAGGATCGAAAGTAATGTTAAACTTTCTGAAAAAATTATTAGATGACAATGCTAAAGAAATTAAAAAGTTAAATAGATCTGTAGCAGCCATTAATGAGTTGGAGCCTGCCATTCAAAAATTAAGCGATGAAGATTTGGTAGGAAAAACAGCAGAATTTAAGCAGCGTTTCTCTAACGGGGAATCACTAGATAATATGCTGCCGGAAGCATTTGCTGTTGTAAGGGAAGGATCCCGCCGAGTTTTAGGATTGCGTCATTTTGATGTTCAGCTGATGGGGGGCATAGTGCTGCACCAAGGCAGAATTGCAGAAATGAAAACTGGTGAAGGTAAAACTTTAGTAGCAACATTGCCCAGTTATTTAAATGCAATTTCCGGGAAAGGCGTTCATGTAATTACTGTTAATGACTATTTGGCTAAAAGGGACAGTGAATGGATGGGACAAATCCACCGCTTCCTAGGTCTAGATGTAGGTTTAATTGTCCATGGGCTGGATTTTAATGAGCGCAAAGCATCTTATGCTGCTGATGTAACTTATGGTACCAATAATGAGTTTGGTTTTGATTACTTGCGTGATAATATGGCTTTGCATCCGTCCCAAATGGTTCAACGACCTTTAAATTATGCTATTGTGGACGAGGTTGATAGTATTTTAATTGATGAAGCCCGTACTCCTTTAATTATTTCAGGTCAAGCCGATAAACCTACGCAGCTTTATTATGCGGTAGCTAAAATTATCCCTCGTTTAAAAGTGGAAGAAGATTACACTGTTGACGAAAAAGCAAAGGCAGTTATGTTAACAGAAAACGGCAATCGCCGAGTAGAGCAGATGTTAGGCGTAGACAATTTATATGATAACGAAAACGTGGAGTTAAGCCATCATGTTAACCAAGCTTTAAGAGCTCACGTTTTAATGAAAAGAGACGTGGACTATGTAGTTAAAGATGGAGAGGTTATTATCGTCGACGAATTTACCGGACGATTAATGTTTGGCCGCCGCTATAGCGATGGCCTGCATCAAGCAATTGAAGCCAAAGAAGGAGTTAAAATTGAACGGGAATCCCAGACCCTGGCTACAATTACCTTCCAAAATTATTTTAGAATGTACGAAAAGCTAGCTGGGATGACAGGTACAGCCTCTACTGAAGAGGAAGAGTTTCGGAAAATTTACGGTTTAGATGTAGTGGTCATACCCACCAATAAGCCTATGATTAGGCAGGATTTGCCCGATATTGTCTATAGGACGGAAAAAGGCAAGTTCGATGCTGTAGTTGAGGAGATTATTGAACGTCATCAAAAAGGGCAGCCGGTGCTAGTAGGTACCATTAGCATTGAGAAATCGGAACTTTTAAGCAACACTTTGAAGAAAAGAGGTATTCCTCACCAGGTCCTTAACGCTAAGTACCATGAACAAGAGGCACAGATTGTTAGTAACGCCGGCCAGCAAGGAATGGTAACTATTGCTACCAATATGGCCGGTCGTGGTACAGATATTATTTTAGGTGAAGGAGTTTCCGATTTAGGAGGACTTCATATTATTGGCACCGAAAGACATGAATCCCGCCGGATTGACAATCAGTTAAGGGGTCGTGCCGGCCGTCAAGGAGATCCTGGTTCCAGCCGTTTTTATGTTTCCTTGGAAGATGAACTAATGCGCTTATTTGGTTCCGATAATATTGCCGGCATTATGGATAAGTTGGGTATGGATGATTCGACGCCCATCGATCATCCGCTGATTTCCCGTTCCATCGAATCTGCCCAGAAAAAAGTGGAAGCTAGAAACTTTGATATTCGGAAACACGTCTTAGAATATGATAATGTAATGAATCAGCAAAGGGAAGTTATTTATAAACAAAGACGCCAAGTGCTGGAAGGGGAGAATTTGCGGGAAAATGTCCAAAGCATGCTGCACGAAGTGGTAGATGGTGCCATTGCCCGCTATTCCAACCAAAGCCAGTATCCTGAGGAATGGGATTTAGCAGCCTTAGCTGATTTTGCAGAGCAAACATTTTTACCTGGCCAGCGCCTGGATATAGATGAATTGAAGAATATGGATAAAACAGAAGTGGAAGAACTGCTTCATGACAAAGCGAACCAGGCTTACGAAGAACGGGAGGCAGCTTTAGGGGAAGATATTATGCGGGAATTGGAACGCATGGTATTGCTCAAAGTTGTTGATGAAAAATGGATGGACCACTTAGATGCTATGGATCAATTGCGCCAAGGTATTGGTTTAAGAGCTTATGGCCAAAAGGATCCATTGGTTGAGTATAAATTTGAAGGCTACGACATGTTTAATAATATGATTGAAGCTATTAAAGAAGACGTGGTGCGCTATATCTTCCGGGTCAATGTAGTAGAAGAACAGGAAGCTCCTCGAAATGTCACCGAAAATAGATATGAAGAAGATCAACCGAAAAAGCCTGTACGCAAACAAACGGAAATTGGACGCAACGAGTTATGTCCCTGTGGCAGCGGTAAAAAATATAAAAAATGCTGCGGCGCAAAATAATTTGAACTGGAGTTGAAAGAATGATTTTAGACTATGGACCACAGCTAGCTGAAATTAGGCAGAAGCTTAACGAATTGAGGGCTTCTCTTTGACTTACCTGGCAAAGAGCTAAAAATTGCCCAATTAGAAGAACAAATACAATCCAACGACTTTTGGGATGAGCGGGAGAAGGCTCAGACAGTGCTGCAAAGCTTAAACCGGCTGAAGGAAAAAGTCAGCGGCATTAAGGAAATGACTGGGGAATTTGAGGATTTAGAAGCTTTATGGGAAATTGCTAAAGAAGAAGATGATGAAAGCCTAGAGCCGGAACTAGCCGAGGGGATTAAAGATTTTACCCACAAATTAGAAAAACTGGAATTGGAGACTTTATTAAGCGGGTTACACGATAAAAGCAGTGCTATTTTATCCCTCCATGCCGGCGCTGGTGGAACTGAGGCCCAGGATTGGGTAGAAATGCTGCTAAGGATGTATACCCGCTGGGCAGAAGACCAAAACTACACTGTGGAAATTTTGGATTATTTAGCTGGAGATGAAGCTGGGGTTAAAAGTGCGACCGTCCTTGTTAAAGGGGAAAATGCCTTTGGCTATCTTAAAACGGAAAAAGGTGTCCATCGCTTAGTTCGAATTTCTCCTTTCGATGCTTCAGGTCGAAGGCATACTTCCTTTGCCTCTGTTGATGTATTGCCGGAAATAGAGGACGATGAAGAGATTAACATCGATCCTGTTGATTTAAAAGTAGATACCTATCGTTCGGGAGGAGCTGGCGGTCAGCACGTAAATAAAACAGATTCGGCCGTACGGATTACCCATTTGCCTACGGGCATTGTAGTTCAATGTCAGAATGAGCGTTCCCAGCATGCTAATAAATTAAAGGCCATGAAATTACTGCAAGCTAAACTATATGAAATGAAGCGTCAGGAACAGGAAGATCAGCTTGCTGAAATGCGGGGGGATCAAATGGACATTGCTTGGGGCAGCCAGATTCGTTCCTACGTCTTCCATCCTTATAGTATGGTTAAGGACCATCGGACTAATGTGGAAATTGGCAATGTATTTGCCGTAATGGATGGCAACATTACTCCTTTTATTGAAGCTTATTTGCATAAGTTAGCTGAAAACAAAAATAAATAGGAGTTAATTTTTAAAACCTAATGATTCATTAGGTTTTTTTCTTAATTATTGACAAATAATTAAAGATATAGCTTAATATAATCAAATATACAAAAACATATAGAAATACTAGGAATTAAAAAGGAGGCCAATGTAATGGGCATTGCCAAAAATTTAACTGATTTAATTGGAAATACTCCTTTGCTGGAATTGGGAGGCTATGGTGCTAGTCAAAAATTAAATGCTAAACTGCTTGGGAAGTTGGAGTATTTTAACCCTGCCGGCAGTGTTAAAGACCGGGTAGCTTACGCTATGATTAAAGATGCGGAAGAAAAAGGCTTAATCAATAAAGATACGGTTATTATTGAGCCTACCAGCGGCAATACCGGAGTAGGTTTAGCCTTTGTAGCATCAGCTAGAGGTTATAGACTGATTTTAACTATGCCTGAGACGATGAGTATTGAGCGCAGAAATTTGTTGAAAGCTTTAGGTGCTGAGCTGGTTTTAACACCTGGAGCCCAAGGAATGCCAGGAGCGATTAAGAAATCGGAAGAGTTGGCTCAGGAAATAGAAAACTCCTTTATTCCTCAACAATTTAATAATCCCAGTAATCCTGAAGCCCATCGTCAGACCACAGCTTTAGAGATATGGAAGGATACAGATGGGAAAATAGATATTTTCGTAGCTGGCATTGGTACTGGTGGTACGATTACAGGAGTTGGTGAAGTACTCAAAGAGAAAAACCCCAACATTAAAGTAGTCGGCGTGGAACCTTTTGATTCTCCTGTATTGTCAGGAGGACAGCCTGGGCCTCACCGCCTTCAAGGCATTGGAGCAGGCTTTAAACCAAAAGTCTTAAATTTAGATATAGTTGATGAAATAATTAAAGTAAAAACAGAAGAGGCCTATACTGCTGTGCGGGAATTGGCTAAACGGGAAGGTTTGTTAGTAGGAATATCCTCTGGGGCCGCTGTCCACGCAGCAAAGGAATTAGCAAAGAGAGAAGAAAATAAAGAGAAAAATATTGTTGTGTTGCTTCCCGATACGGGAGAAAGGTATTTATCTACAGATCTTTTTAATTAACCAAGAGAAGGATATCCCAGATGAGCCTGTCTATATTATGAGCTTTATAGGACGGGCTCTTTTCTTGTTTATCAATGTTAAAGTTCCCCAACCAATAGCATATTCTTTTATAATTGTCTTCAAATCTATTACTAATGCAAGTAAAAAATGGTATTAAAACTATTCTTTTTTTTCATATTCGTTTGAGTTTATCATAACGTATATTGAAATAAAGAACATACATTGTTACAATTAAACCTAAAACTACAATGGAATCTTATGGTGTAAAAACTCTTGTGGAAACTATGATTAAAGTAATTGCAGTTGGTAAACCAAAATTAAATAATTTTTAAGGAGAAAAATATGAATAATACAAAATTAATTGCTTGTCGGACATTAGAAGATGAGATTAATGCCATTAAGCCGCAAAATATTGACTGTGAATTTTTAGAATATGCACTTCATAATACTCCGGATGTATTGAAAAATAAACTTACAGATGCAATTATACAAGACAAGGACCATGATACATTACTCTTAGGTTATGGTTTATGTTCAAATAGTACTGCAGGGCTAAAATCAGATAGGCATACAATAGTCATTCCAAAAGTTCATGATTGTATAAGCCTCTTATTAGGCTCAAGAACTAAATATCATCAAGAGTTTGATCGGTTTCCAGCAACATACTATTTAAGTAAAGGATGGATTAAGCAAAAAGGAGACCCTTTGTCTAGTTATAAGCGATACTGTGAGAAGTATGGAGAAGAAAATGCTAAGTACGTGATGGATGTTGAATATGCTAATTATCAAAGAGTTGCATATATCCATACTTTGGGAAATGATGCTGATGATGTTGAGTACAGCAAGGAGGTTGCTAAGTTTCTTAAAGTTGAGTTTGTTGAAATAGAAGGTTCTTTAAGAATTTTTGAAAAGTTATTAAATGCAGAATGGGATAAAGAATTTATTATTAATCGTCCAGGAATGATTATATCTGCATCATCATTTGTATAATGTTCAAGGAACTATTGATTATTTATCCTTTTGGCAATAATAAATCCGAATTTTCACAAATGATAAATTGTTAGCAAAAGCAGGGTTATTTAGAGTTCCTGCAAATAAAAAAGAGGGTATGGTTTTAAAAATTGCAAAGGCAAGTTTAGCTTCTTCTAGGGTCAAGGCCTCGTAAATGGTTTTCATATCTGCTATAACTGCTTTTTGTTCTTTGTAAGGAATATATTTAAAACAGTTTCTAATTTGGTGAATCATGCATAACTTGCCTTTTAAACTGCATTTTCTTTTATATTTTCCGAGATTAGTTTTTGGCAAGGTGCTTTACAGAGTTCACTATTGCTGAATGTTTAGAACTGTGTCAGCAGCTTTCATGTCTACCTGTATTTGTTCTTGGGGGTTGAGAACATGATAATAGCCTTTGTCTATCATATAATTTGTTATTTTTTCGTGGGTCTCAATGGCAGCATTTAACTGTCTGCGAAGTACTTCTCTAACTTCCGGCGTTGCAGTTTCTGATAAGGCAGCTGCATAGTTGCGGACACCGGCTTTGGCAGAGATTAAAAAATCAGTTGCAATGACCTGTTCCGTCAGATCACCTATACCTGCGAGATTCTGAATTATATTGGCCACAAATATCCCTTCTTTCCTGGAATAGAATTTATTTTTTAGTGACGGACAGTGCTTCCTTCCTCTGCTGAAATCTCAGTAGTCCTAATTGGGTCAAAATCTGAAGCTTGAATAAGGCTTTGTAATTCCTTAATGTGTTCTTGTCCCATTCTAAAATCCTGTTGTAACAGTTTTTTTAATTCTTCATCGGCAACTAATTTCCCCATTGCAACTGACTTAGCAGCGCAAACATTTTTAAAAGTAAGTAATTCGTGGAGTTCAAAGGATTCATGGGGTGCCAGTCTCTTTCTTGTTTCCAAAAAATCAACTCCTGTCCTTGTAAAAATTAGTACTTCAATCCATTAGTGTAACATTGGTTTTAGAACCACTTTAATGCAGCCGTCGGTTTTAGTATCAAAAACTTCATAGCCATGTTCTGCCTGATCTAAAGGCAGCTTGTGGGTAACAATGTCCCCGAGATTAACTTTTCCGTCGGCAATTAATTTGTACACGTGCCACATATAGGGAATGACTGGTGCTTGTCCTGTTTTTAGATTAATGTTGCGGTTGAAAATATCCCCAAGGGGGAAGGCGTTATATCTGGAACCGTAAGCGCCGGTGATTTGAATAGTTCCTCCTTTGCGCACTGCTTGCGTGGCAGTAACAATAGCCCCCATGGCTCCTCCTTGCAGCTTCATACCTGTTGCCAGGTATTCAAGAGGTGTCATTTTTCCATCCATGCCTACGCAGTCGATGACTACATCAGCACCGCCTTGAGTAATTTCTCGCAAATACTCTCCAACATTTTCTTGTTTTTCAAAATTGACTACTTCCACTCCATTATACTTTTTGGCATGCTCTAGGCGGTATTCTACGTAGTCTACGGCAATGACTCTTTTGGCACCTTTCAGCCAGCAGAATTTTTGGGCTAAAAGTCCCACAGGCCCACAGCCTAGGACAATTACCGTATCTCCATCTTTGACACCGGCGTGATCTACACTCCAATAGGCAGTGCAGGCAGCATCGGCTAGTAATACTAATTCTTCATCTTCTACTTCACAATCGTCAGGAATCCGGAAAGGAGTAAAATTACCATAGGGAACCCGCATATATTCAGCCTGGCCTCCAGGGTAGCCGCCGAAGGTTTCAGAATAGCCAAAATATGCTCCTACTTCTCCGTGAGGGTTAGAATTATCACACTGACTAGTTAGACCATGTTTGCAGAAATAACATTCTCCGCAGCTTACATTAAAAGGGATAATTACCCGGTCTCCTTTTTTTACTTTTGTGACTTCGGGCCCTACTTCCTCTACAATTCCCATGGGCTCATGGCCGATAATATAGTTTTCCGGCAGATTGGGAACCATACCGTGAATAAGGTGCAAATCCGAGCCGCAAATTGCTGTAGTTGTCAGCTTGACGATAATGTCGTCCGGTTTATGAATTGAAGGAGCAGGAACTTCTTTGATTCGAACATCTTTAATGCCTTGATAAGTTACAGCTTTCATACTTTGGGACCTCCTGATTTTTAATAGTTGGGAGTGGCAAAGGTGCCTAGCCTGCTGGTATTGCCTGGGAAAAGCTCTAAATTGGCAATTTGGACTGCCGCTTGAGAAGACATTTGATCTAGTTGAAACTGTTCCAGGACGTTATAAGGATGGAACCACCCTTTTTTCATCATTAGTTCTGAAACTTCAGCATGGAGGTCAATTTCCTTGTCAAGAAAAGTGCGGATAGCTGTTCTTGCTTCCGGATCTGCAGTTTCTGTAAGGGCAATAGCATAATTTCTAATTCCGCTTTTTACATTTAACAAAAGGTTCAAGGCGATGGTTGAATCCACTAGGCCAGGCATACCATCAGCATTTTCAATTTCTAAATAGTCGTTGCTCATGGGCTTTTTAATGGCGTTAATGGGTTTTTTCCGTAGTCCATGTTTTTTCATCTCCAATTATTGTGGTTGATTTTTGGTTAATAGGCCTTGCAGTACATTGACTGCTTCCATGGAAAGTTGAACATTTTTTTGTAATACTGTTTTTAAATCTTGGTCAAAGACTACACCTTGGATCAGTTTGACTGGGTCATACAGATAGTATTAGAGTTAAGGAGTTCGTGAATTTCCATGGTTTCATGTAATGTCAAATTTGGCTGTGGCATGTATGCACCTTCTGTTGTTTTTTAATCTCACCTATTTTTCCCTATTGAACTTGCTTTATGCAAAATAATAAAGCTGATCCATTCTGCTAACGTAAACAGCTCAAAATTTTCGAAAGTACTTTTAGTACCAACGGAAAAGTAGTATAATATACTATAATAAATGAATACATATTCATATGAACATAAGGGGCGATTTTATGGTTGAAATAGAAAACTGCACTTGCAATGTTATTCATGAAGACGTAGTCTTGAAAGTCAGCAAGCAAATGCCTGAAGAAGAAAATTTGTTTGAGCTGGCAGAATTGTTTAAGGTTTTTGGTGATACTACTCGAATTAAAATAATCTATGCCTTGTTTGCGGCTGAAATGTGCGTGTGTGATATTGCAGCTTTATTAAAAATGAATCAATCTGCTATTTCTCACCAACTGCGAGTCTTAAAACAAGCCAGGTTAGTCAAATACAGGAAAGAAGGAAAAATTGTTTATTATTCTCTGGACGATGAACATGTAAAACGGATTTTTGACCAGGGTTTGCTGCATATTAATCATTTATAACAGCCTAGAGTTAGAAGGAGTGTGTAAAAAAATGGCCAAAATTGCTAAAGAACTGCTGCTGGACGGACTAGGCTGTGCTAATTGCGCCGCCAAAATAGAAGAACAAGTAGGGAAACTTCCAGGTGTAACTATGTCTTCCGTAAATTTTGCAGCCCGAACCTTGGTAATTGAATCGGAAGGCGCTGAGGAAATAGATCAAATAGTGTTTCAGGCCAGAGCTATTGTAAAAAGGATAGAGCCAGAAGTTAATGTAGTAGAGGGGAAGCAAGATGAAGTCCAAGGAGAGGAAAAGAATAAATCTGAAGCAATAAGGCTAATAGCTGGTGCCATCCTCTTTCTAACGGCTTTTATTTTTAAATTTCCCTTTTGGGTGGAATTTGGCTTATATCTAATCAGCTATGCTCTAGTGGGAGCGGAGGTTTTGTGGAGAGCTGGTAAAAATATAGCCAAAGGGCAAGTCTTTGACGAAAACTTTTTAATGGCTGTGGCTACTATTGGTGCTTTTGCCATTAAAGAGTTTCCTGAAGGTGTAGCTGTTATGCTCTTTTACCAAATAGGTGAGTTCTTTCAGGATTTAGCAGTCAATCGTTCGAGAAAATCAATTGCTGCTTTAATGGATATTCGACCCGATTATGCTAATCTAAAAGTAGGCAGTGAAATTAAGCAGGTTGCACCTGAAGCAATAGCAGTAGGAGATTTGATTATTGTTAAACCGGGGGAAAGGGTGCCCTTAGACGGAGAAGTTGTTGAAGGAGAATCTCTCGTAGATACTTCAGCTTTAACCGGGGAATCAATACCTCGGGAAGTAGCAGTAGATAGTGAAGTGTTGGCTGGGTTTATTAACAAAAGGGGCCTATTAACTGTAAAAGTAACTAAATTATATAAAGAATCAACTGTAGCCAAGATTTTAGATTTAGTGCAAAATGCAGGTCATAGAAAAGCTAAAACTGAAAACTTTATAACTAAATTTGCCCGGGTATACACACCTATAGTAGTTTTTTCCGCTTTAGGAGTAGCAGTTTTACCTCCCCTAATTCTACCAGGGGCTGCTTTTGCCGATTGGATTTACCGTGCTTTAGTCTTTTTAGTTATTTCCTGCCCTTGTGCTTTAGTTATTTCAATACCTCTAGGATTTTTTGGCGGTATTGGGGGAGCCTCGAAAAACGGCATTTTAATCAAAGGAGGCAATTTTTTAGAGGCTTTAAATGAAGCTGATACAATAGTTTTTGACAAAACGGGAACATTGACGCAAGGAGTATTTGAAGTTGTAGAGATTCAGGCCCAAGCTCCTTTTAGCCAAGAAGAAGTTTTAAAATATGCCTCTTTAGCAGAAGCATATTCTAGCCATCCCATTGCTGTTTCCATTAAAAAAGCCTATGGAAAAGATCTGGTTGGAGTTGAAATTGAAGGCTACACGGAATTTTCCGGCCGGGGCATTAAAGTTAGATCCGGAAACAAAGAGATTTTAGCGGGTAATGCTAAATTAATGGAGGAAGAAACAATAGATTACGTCCCGGCAGAAACTAGTGGGACTGTAGTCTACGTTGCTGTAGATCGGCAATATGCTGGTTCCTTAGTTATTGCCGACCAAATTAAAAAAGATAGCCGCCAGGCCCTAAAGCAACTAAAAGCTTTAGGAATAAAAAAATTAATTATGCTAACTGGGGATGCCAAAGCCATTGGGGAAAAAGTAGGTCAGGAGTTAGGCTTAGATGAAGTTCATGCAGAACTGTTACCTGACCAGAAAGTGGAAAAGTTAGAGGAAATAACATCCGGGGAAACTGGAGGTAAAATCGTTTTTGTTGGCGATGGAATTAATGATGCCCCTGTCCTGGCCAGGGCAGACATTGGAGTTGCCATGGGAGGTTTAGGTTCTGATGCGGCTATTGAAGCTGCCGATATAGTTTTGATGACAGACGAACCTTTAAAATTAGCCGGTGCTATAAAAATTGCCCGGAAAACTAGGGCCATTGTCTGGCAAAACATTGTCTTTTCCTTAGGTGTAAAAATAGTAGTACTGCTTTTAGGAGCCGGAGGCTTAGCGACTTTATGGGAAGCAGTCTTTGCAGATGTAGGAGTAGCACTGATTGCTGTTTTAAATGCTATGCGGGCTTTACGGATTAAGCAGATATAAAAATAGGCAGCAGCTTCGGCTGCTGCTTATTTATGCTTTTTTCCAGGAGTTAGTTTAAAAAATTTCCCATTTAGGTATCCTTATAATAGGATAATTTTGTAAACGGGAGATTGCTATGTGGCTAAAAATTCGTGATTATGCGGGAATTGCCATAGGTTCTTTAATTACCGCCTTAGGCTTAGTCCTGTTTTTAGTGCCCAATAAAATTGCCGATGGTGGTTTTACAGGGTTGGCGACGATTTTTTATTACTTATTTCACTTTAAAGTTGGCTATTCTTTGTTCCTGTTAAATGTACCTATTTTTCTTTTAAGTCTGAAAGAATTAGGACTGCGCACAGGTATTAAAACTATTTTTGGGATTAGTGCTCTTTCAATTTTTGTAGAATTGTTTTCAGCACTTTTAACTCCTCCAACTCATAATTTAATTTTAGCTACTGTTTATGGAGGAGTTATTTCCGGACTGGGGTTAGGTATTGTTTTCAGGTTTGGAGGTACTACGGGAGGAACAGATTTGGCTGCCCGGCTAATTAATAAGTACTTAAAATTAAGCATCGGGAAAAGCTTACTGGCTATAGATGCAGTAGTTATTACTTTGGCAGCTATTGTTTTTAACGTAGAATTAGGTTTATACGGTTTCTTGGTAATTTTTCTTAGCGCTAAAGTTATTGATTTGCTGCAAGAAGGTGAAGAATACTTTAAAGCAGCTTTAATTGTTTCTGAAAAGAGAGGGGAAATTGGCCGGGCTATTATGCATGACTTAGGCCGTGGAGTTACCTATTTACAAGGAATAGGCGGATATACAGGGGAACAAAAAGGAATGCTCATGGTTGTCTTCAGCAGAAATGAGCAGCCCAATATTATCCAAATAGTTTCCGGGACAGATCCCAAAGCTTTTGTAATAGTGGCCAACGTCCACGAAGCTTTAGGGGAAGGATTTAAAAGTTTTAGTTAATATGCATAAAGGTGCCCCCAAGGCAAAGACTAAATGCCAAGGGGGGCTTTATTATGGCTTATAAAATTACAGATAGTTGTATTGCTTGCGGAGATTGTATCGCAGTTTGTCCAAAAGAGGCAATCGATAACGGTTTAACTAACTTTAAGCAAGGGTGGATTTATAATTCCTTCAATATATGTAAAGACTGCAATGAATGTGGAAAATGCCTTTATGTTTGTCCCGTTAATGCCATCAGCAAATGAAATTTAGCTACTGTTTAATTTTTTTGCGCAGATAACTTGCTATTTCGACAGGCATAAAATATGCTAATAGTTGAAGATATAACTGCGGAAAAAAATAGGTAGGGTGGAATAAGCTGTGTGGAGAAATATTCGTGATTTTTTAGGAATAACCCTAGGTACATTTTTAACAGCCCTAGGTTTAGTGGTTTTTTTAATACCTAATAAAATTGCCGGTGGTGGAGTAAGCGGTTTTTCAACTATACTTTATTATCTGTTCCATTTTAAAGTTGGGATTACTATGCTTGTGCTCAATATACCTTTATTTTTATTTGGGCTGAAGGAGCTGGGATTTTCTGTCGGCCTGAAAACCCTTTATGGAACCATCATGTTATCTGTTTTAGTTGATATTTTAGCTTTATTTATCAAAATTCCTACTCACGATTTACTCTTAGCAGCTATTTATGGAGGTATCTGTTATGGTTTAGGCATTGGCATTGTTTTTAAGTTCGGGGGAACAACAGGTGGAACAGATTTAGCCGCCCGAATTTTAAATAAGTATTTAAAAATCAGCGTTGGGGAAAGTCTTTTTGTCATTGATGCTGCCGTCATAACTTTAGCGGCCGTTGTTTTTAGCGTAGAACGTGCTTTATATGGGTTTTTAGTACTGCTGATTACTTCCAAAATAATTGATTTAGTCCAGGAAGGCAGGGGCTATGCTAAAGCTGCTTTAATTATTTCGGGGAAAAGTTCCCAAATTACGGAAAAAGTTATGAAGGATTTAGGTAGGGGAGTTACCTTTGTCCAGGGGAAAGGTGCTTATACAGGCTCGACTAGGGATTTACTAATAGTTATAATCAATCGTTCCGAAGTCAGCAGGTTAAAAGAGCTAGTTGCTAAGATTGACCCAGGGGCTTTTGTGGTCATTGCCAATGTCAATGAAGCTTTAGGGCAAGGTTTTAAAGATTTTGCTTGAATATAGAGGCCGGGAGGTAGTTGAAAATGAATCAAGAGTTAATTAAAGACTTAGAAACTAAAGCTAAAAATATACGCAGAGATATTATTAGCATGATAGGTGAGGCAGGGTCAGGCCATCCAGGTGGTTCCCTTTCGGGGGCAGATATTGTAGCTGCCCTATATTTTCACGTTCTTAAAATAGACCCGAAAAAACCTGACTGGGCGGAGCGGGACCGTTTCGTCTTATCCAAGGGACATGCTGCTCCTCTTTTATATGCGGCTTTAGCTGAAAAGGGATATTTTCCTAAAGAGGATTTACTTACTCTCCGCAAGTTAGGCAGCAAATTGCAGGGGCATCCCGATTTGCGCAAAGTTCCTGGAGTGGAAATGTCTACAGGATCCTTGGGACAAGGTTTTTCCGCAGCTGTGGGAATGGCTTTGGCGGCGAAATTAGACCGGAAAAGTTCTAAAGTATATGTTTTACTTGGAGATGGAGAAACCCAAGAAGGTATTGTCTGGGAGGCTGCTATGGCTGCTGCCCATTATAAATTAAATAATTTAATTGCTTTTGTGGACCATAATGGCTTACAAATCGACGGCTTTTGCGAAGATATAATGGGAGTTGACCCTATGCATGAAAAATGGCAGTCCTTTGGCTGGTATGTACTCAATATTGACGGTCATAACATGGAAGAGATTATCCACGCAGTTAGGGAAGCTCAGCAAGTTCAGGTCAAGCCTGTAGCTATAATTGCTAAAACTGTAAAAGGCAAAGGAGTTTCCTTTATGGAAAATCAGGTGGGCTGGCATGGCGTAGCTCCTAAACCTGAAGAGATCCAAAAGGCATTGCAAGAATTAAGTTAAAAGGTTATTAGGGGGAAATTTTAGATGACGAAAATTGCGACTCGTGAAGCCTACGGCAAGGCACTAGTACGTTTAGGTGAGGAAAATGAAAATATTGTAGTTTTAGATGCAGATTTAGCCAAGTCAACGAAAACCATAGATTTTGCTAAAACATATCCGGAACGATTCTTTGATATGGGAATTGCTGAGCAAAATATGCTAGGCACGGCAGCTGGTTTATCCTTAGGCGGGAGAATACCTTTTGCCAGTTCTTTTGCCATGTTTGCTACAGGCAGGGCTTTTGAAATTATCCGCAATTCCATTGCTTATCCAAAACTCAATGTCAAAATTGCTGCAACTCATGCAGGTATTACTGTAGGGGAAGATGGGGCTTCCCACCAAGCCATTGAAGATATCGCTCTTATGCGCTCTATTCCCAATATGACTGTACTTGTTCCAGCAGATGGAATAGAAACGGAGCAAGCAGTAAGGGCAGCTGCCTACTATCAAGGACCGGTTTACATTCGCCTTGGCCGTTCAGGAGTACCAGTGATTTACGATGATCAGTACACATTTGCTATTGGGAAAGCAAATGTGCTAAAGGAAGGTGCTGATGTGACTATATTGGCCACAGGTATTATGGTCAGCTTAGCTTTAGAAGCAGCCGAAGCTTTGCAGAAAGAAGGGGTAGCAGCAGAAGTAATTAATGTTTCTACCATTAAGCCTTTAGATGCTGCCACTATTTTGCAATCCCTGCAAAAAACCAAGGCTGCTGTAACAGCTGAAGAACATAGTATTATTGGAGGCTTAGGTTCTGCTGTTGCTGAACTTAGTGCAGAAAACTTCCCTGTTCCCCTAGTTAGAGTTGGGGTGAAAGATGTTTTTGGGGAATCTGGCAAGCCGGCAGAACTTTTGGAGAAATATGGCTTAACAGCTCAAGGTATCAAAGAGGCAGTAGCAAAGGTGTTGAAAAAAGCATAAAGCATAGTATAGTCTTAAAACATAGCCAAAGGCCCAGGAGCCTTTGGCTTTTTTTGTGCGCCCAGCATGGGCGCTTGCTCGTCGGTGAAAGTCCGATACGGGGGTTGATAGTGCCAACCGTTAGCCTAAGACAAGGGTGTCCATCGCGAGGTGGAATCTGAAGGAAGTCGGCGGCAAAGCTCTGGTCTGAGGAACACGAACTACATATAAGGCATATGAACCGCCGTATACCGAACGATACGTACGGTGGTATGAGAGACGCTGAATAAAATAATTTTTCAGCTCCTACTCGATTCCAATAGACATTTCTTTACAAAAAAGGATTTAACAAAAGGAATTTTTTATAAAGTGTCGAAAAAGATGTAAGATATGTTTTATTCTAATCACTAGATTAGGAAGTGCTGAATTTGATTCAATTGCTTAATGTAACAAAAATTTACTCCAATGGCGTTCAGGCGCTGAATGATATAAATATGACTATTGAAAAAGGTGAATTTGCATTTTTAGTGGGTCCCAGCGGAGCTGGAAAATCTACTTTGCTGAAGCTTTTGCTGCGTGAGGAAGTTCCCACTAAAGGGCAGATTTTAATCAACGGGAGAAGCACCGTTCGTTTCAACAGAGGAGAAATTGCCGGATTGCGGAGGAGCTTAGGGGTGGTTTTTCAAGATTTCCGCTTGCTGACGGAGCGGACTGTCTTTGAAAATGTTGCCTTTGCCATGCAAGTTTTAGAACATTCCAAAAGGGAAATCAGACGGAGAGTACCAATGGTTTTAGAGTTAGTAGGTTTAGAGGGGAAAAGTTCCTATTTTCCTCACCAGCTCTCCGGCGGTGAACAACAGAGAGTAGCAATTGCCCGAGCCATTGTCAACGGACCCAAGATTTTAATTGCTGATGAGCCTACGGGGAATTTAGATCCGGATACTTCTTGGGGTATTATGGATTTGCTGCAAAGTATTAATTTTAGAGGAACCACTGTGGTCATGGCTACCCATGATCGGCCTATAGTTGATAAAATGCGTAAAAGAGTCATAGCTTTAGAACGGGGCCAGGTTATTCGGGATGAAGAAAGAGGGTTTTACGGCTATGAAAGTTAGAACTGTGGGATTTTTTTTTAAGCAAGCTTTTCTTTCCTTATGCCGTAATAAATGGATGAGTGCTGCGGCTATTGCTACAGTTGCTATTTGCCTTTTTATTGTAGGTATCTTTACTTTATTAGTCTTAAATGCCAATTATATTGCTGGTCATTTGGAATCTAATGTAGAAATTGTTGCTTTTATGGAACGGGATGCTACGCGCACTGAAGTACTAAGTGTGGCTCAGCAAATACAAAACATTTCTGGGGTAGCCCAGGTTAAATTAGTGCCTAAAGAAGAAGGGTTGGCTCGTTTAAATCAAAGATTTGGCCAAGAGCATAATTTATTATCAGCTTTAGGCGGCTCCAACCCATTGCCAGATTATTATGAGGTAAAAGTTAAAAGCCCTGAAGATATCAAAAAAGCAGCTCAAACTTTGGAGCAGATAACCTATGTGCAAAAAGTAAAATATGGCCAAGGGGCTATTGAAAAATTATTTAAGGTGATTCATTGGGTTAGATTAATCGGCTTAGGAGTGGTATTGCTGCTCTCTGTTGGTTCAATCTTCCTAATTTCAACTACTATCCGGCTCACAGTATTTGCTAGACGAAAAGAAATTAATATTATGAAGTACGTAGGGGCAACAGATTGGTTTATTAGATGGCCGTTTTTTTTAGAAGGCATGGCTTTAGGTTTCATTGGGGCTTTGTTAGCCATCGGTGTATTATATCTAACCTACGATTTATTAATTAGCAATTTAAGATATAGCATTTCTTTCATACCTTTAATTATGGATCCAGGGATAATCTTTAAGATTGTAGCTTCTCTACTGGCCATCGGTACTTTAGTAGGAGCCTTAGGAAGTTTAATTTCTGTACGGCGCTTCCTGCAGGTTTAGGTAATAGGAGGGGATTGTTTGAGGAGAAAAGGAGAATTAGGCAAAAAAGCTTTAATTGTAGTTCTGACTTGTCTGTTGACGGGTCTGAGCATTCTTCCGGTTTACGGGACACAACTTGACGAACTGCGTAAAAAACAGCAAAGTTCTATTCAGGAAATCAGCCAATACAAGAAGTTAATTAAGAGTCAAAAGAATCAGTTGTATAGTTTGGCCAATGAGATTGAAAAATTAGATGTTTCTATTGGGGCAATTGAAGATGATATTAAGGGACTTCATGAACAGCTTGCAGCTGCCCAAAATAAAGTTGCTGATGCACAAGTAAAATTAAAAAAATCCGAGGCAGCTTTGCAAAAAAGAAACGAAATTTTTGCTAATCGACTTGTAGAAATCTACGAAAATGGGGATGTTAGTTTCTTAGAGGTATTAATGTCATCTACTGATATTACGGACTTTTTAGTGCGTTTTGAGCTTTTTTCCAAATTGGCTGAACAAGATATGACAACTTTAAAAGCAATTGAGAGAGAAAGGGCTAATATTGTTGCGTACCAAAATGTTTTAATCGAGGAAAAAAACAAAATTGCTGCCTTAAAACAGCAGGCAGAAGTAGAACAACAAAAATTAGAAGAGCGCAAGGATGTTAAAGAAGAGCTGCAAGCTAAAATAGAATCAGATAAGGCAGAAGCTGAAAAAGCATTGGCCGAGGAAGAGAAAGCTTCCCGGGAGGTGGCCCAAAAAATCCGGGAAATTCAGGCACGTTTAAGAGCAAGCAGATATTCAGGAGGTTCCCAACAAAATAACTTTACTTACTCAGGAGGAAGGCTAGCTTGGCCTTTGCCTGGCTATAGCCGTATTTCTTCCGATTACGGTTATCGCATTCATCCTGTTTTAAAAAACAGAAAGAAACATACTGGTATTGATATTCCAGCTCCAACTGGTGCCAAAGTAATTGCAGCTGAAGACGGTACAGTAATATTTGTAGGCCGTTTAGGAGCCTATGGAAATGCAGTCATTATTCAGCATACAGATAGCTTAACAACCATGTATCCTCACTTATCTGCCTATATTGTTTCCGAAGGAGAGAAGGTAAAAAGAGGTCAGCAGGTTGGTAGAGTTGGCAGCACCGGGTTAAGTACCGGACCTCACTTACACTTTGAAGTTAGAGTCAATGGTGACGATGTAAACCCTTGGAGCTACCTGCGTTAAGAAGGAACTGCATGTCAGTTCCTTTAATTTTTAGGAAAAATTATATTTGAATTTTTTTTGACATATATATAAGAGTATGCAAGTATTTTAAGAATAGGCGGTGTAAGAGTTGGAACAGAGAAAAACAGTCTTGAAAAAAATCATTACCATATACGCAGTTTTTAGTATTCTAGTAACTACATTTTTAGGCATAGCCCTTTTGACTAATCTGAATAATATTAGTCAAGTAATTAAAGTAGTTACTTTAATCAAAACAAAGGCACTGCAGCCCCTAAATGATGAAAAGCTGGCAACAGGGGCAGCCGTTGGCATGGTAGAGGCCTTGAAAGACCCTTATTCTACGTATTTAGACCCCGAATTATTTAAGAGCTTAACGGAACATATTACAGGCAGCTACGGCGGCGTAGGTCTTTTGGTCACAATGGAGCAAGAAAACCGTTTAGTTGTTGTATCACCTTTTAAAGGAACTCCCGCTCATCAAGCGGGAATAATGAGCGGCGACTGGATTGTGAAAATTGACGATCAGGATACAACCCAAATGCCTTTGGATAAAGCGGCTAGCCTTATGCAGGGTAAGCCAGATACAAAGGTTAAATTATCTGTCCAGCGTGAAGGCCAAGAGGGTGTTAAAGATTATGAACTAACTCGTAAAATTATCCAAATTCCATCTGTGGAAGGACAGATGCTAAAGGAGAATTCGGATATTGCCTACGTAAGTATTACCCAGTTTAGTGAACGTACCGGACAGGAGCTGACTAATGTCTTAAATGATTTAGGCAAAAATAGATATAAAGGAATTATTTTAGATTTACGTAATAACCCTGGGGGATTATTGCCGGCTGCTTTAGAAGTAGCATCAATTTTTGTGCCCAAAGGGCCAATTGTACATATTGTGGGTAAAAATGATTCTGAGACTTATAAGGCTCCCGGTGGCTATTTACAAGTACCCTTAGCCGTCTTAGTTAACAAAGGCAGTGCCAGTGCTTCGGAAATTGTATCAGGAGCTATTAAGGATACAAAGTCAGGTATTTTAGTAGGAGAAAGAACCTTTGGAAAAGGACTGGTGCAAACAGTCTTTGAATTAGGCGGAGGAGCAGCTGTTAAGTTAACAACGGCTAAATACCTTACTCCTAATAAGATCGATATTAACAAAAAAGGAATTGAGCCTAATATTAAAGTTGCGTTGCCTCAATCTTTGGAAAGGGAAGCATTGTTAAATGCACCTAACGAAGACAAAGATCCCCAGCTGAAAAAAGCTATTGAAGCTCTACATGCCCAGCTTCAATAATTGGCTAGCGACTTTACTAATTATTTAATAAGGAGTTGAGGTGAGTGCACCAACGCGGCAGAGTACGCTATGTATTTGCTGGTACATACTCTCCAAAAGGGTACTGTACTTACCTACCCGAATTAGTTAAAGGTTTGAAAAAAGTATTTATTTTAAAAGGACCCCCCGGTACGGGCAAATCAACGTTAATTTATCATGTTGGAATGATCATGATGGAAAAAGGCTATAATATAGACCTTTTAAGCAGCAGTACAGATCAGGATGCTTTTGAGGGAGTTATTGTCAGTGAACTAAAACTAGCCATAATTGACGGCAGCCCGCCTCATACTGTAGATCCTTTATATCCAGGAGTAGTAGAAGAAATTATTAATTTGGGTGACTTATGGGAGGCAGAAAAGCTTCATGCCCACCTGGAAGAAATAGTGGACAATTTTAATCAGAGGGAAGCTAATTTGCAAAAAGCTACCCAGTACCTAGAAACAGCTAAGGAAATTTACGACAATTTAAGCTCCATTAACCAAAGCAATGTAGATATTAACCAAATCAAAGATCTTTCAGAAAAGTTGTTAGGGGAGATTTTTGCCCATCCTCAGCCCCAGATTAAACATCTATTTGTTAATGGGCTGACTGCAAAGGGATTAGTTGATTATATTGACAACATTACTGCCCACTGCAGCCGTAGGTATATCATTAAAAGCGACCCGGGAACAGGCAAAGATATAATCATTAAGAAAATAATAGGAGAAGCTATTAAGCAAGGATACCAAGTTGAAGCTTTCCATGGAGCCTACGACCCAGAAGCCATCGAACTTGTTTTATTAAATCAATTGAGTATCGCAATTGTCTGCATCAATAGTTCCTATATGCTGAATAACAGATCGGGAGATAGAATTATCGATTTGCAGCAGTTTCTACAAGGCGGCAATGAGGAAGCTCAAAAAGTGCGTCTGGAATTTGACTTGACTGTAGCTCAGGCAGTTAAATGCTTAGCCGAAGTGCAAAAAACTAATGAAAAATTGGAAAGCTATTACTCCAAAGCTATGGATTTTACTCTTTTAGAAAAGTTACAAGAAACGATCCTCTCTAAAGCAAGTACCCTGGAACAAAAGGATTTTA
Organism: Bacillota bacterium LX-D; assembly: GCA_031628995.1. NCBI lineage: Bacteria > Bacillati > Bacillota > Bacillota bacterium LX-D. The sequence continues at coordinate 26,227 of JAVLUO010000010.1, forward strand.
AACCCTTAGCCTAAGGATTAAAAATCCCAAGAGACTGCTTTAGTAAGCCCCTTGGGATTTTAAACCTTTATCTGGAAATGCCTGCACTTAAAATTAACTGGAAGACTTCTTCCGAGGGAAGTTCACAGGGATGAACTAAATCTAATGGTATGTACACCAAATGGCCTGCCATTTGTAAAGATAAAGGTACATAAACAACAGCCAGCTTTTCTCCGTTTAAGACAATTTCATTTGTTTTAAAACCAATTATTTTTCCCATGCCTAAACTTATATAAACAGGATTGTCCAAGGCCTTTTTTTCACCTAAAATGTTTTGAATCGTAGTTTTAATTGTTTGATAAACCATGCCTAAAAGGGGCAGCTTGGAAAAAATCTTGTCGATAAAGTTAAAAAGTGCTTTGATAATAATCCGGTTCCCCAGGAAACCAACAATAATCAGGAAAATAACCAGCAAGATAAAACCTAACCCAGGTATATAAATGGGTAAGAAGCGGCGCAGTAAATTACCAAAGGCAGCATCGCCAATTTTAAAAACAAGATAGGCAATATAAATAGTTAGAAAAAATGGAACCACCAGTGCTAAACCGGAAAGTAAATGACGAAATAATTTCTTCATTTTTTGTCTCCTTTTCTAAAGTTTGGCTAACACAATAATCGTATCATGACCTAATTTGTAATTTTATATGCTTATTTGCACTTTAAAGATATTTTTATACCTTTAAAAGGTTTTTAGCAGCAGCCGTTGAATATAGGTATTCCATAATTAAATTAGGGTAGTATGGGAGGATAGTAGGAATGTTGTTTTCTGTCTTTATGTCTTTTGCACCGATTTTACTTATTCTGGTATTTATGCTTGTTTTAAACAAATCAGTAAACCTAAGTGGCTTTGTAAGTTGGCTTGCCGCCAGCTTAATAGCCATTTATTTTTTTCATACCTCTGTGGAGATTGTCTGGAAATCCACTTTGGCTGGTTTACTAAGTAGTTTGCCTGTGGCCTTAGTTGTGCTAACTTCAATTTGGCAAATAAGTTACATGGAGTCTGTTGGTGCCTTAAAAAGAGTTGTTGTTTTTGTTAAAACATTAGCTTGTTCCAATAGAGCTGTCCAAATCATGATGGTGAATATGGGCATCGGTACTTTGTTAGTATCTGTAGGTGCTACACCTGTTTCTATTTTACCGCCTATTTTAGTGGCAATGGGCTACTCAACTTTTATTGCTGTAGCCTTACCGGCTTTAGGATTTGATGCGTTATGTACATTTTCCTTATTAGGTGCCCCCATCGTAGTTTTTTCCGACATGGCTAAAATCAGCCTGCCGGAAGCCGGACTAATCTTTGCTAAATACTTGCCCCTTATTTCCACACTTTTAGCTCTAAGTATGTTATGGCTGGTAGGAGGGCTGAAAGAAGTGAAAAAAGGGCTTGTTCCAGCTATTATAACAGGAATCGTTATTGGTCTTACAGCAATTTGCATGAATAAAATTGGAGCTGTGGTTTTAACAGGAGCTATTGCTGGCATCATGACCATTTTAGTTATGGCTGTCTACCTGAAAGTTTTTGGCCAAAAGGTGATAGACCGCACTTGCTTAAATGAACTTGATTTACAAACTGAAAAAGATATGCCCTTATACAGAGCATTATCCCCTTGGCTGATCTTAATTGCTTCTACAATGGTAATTAATTTTACTCCTAGTTTGTTTGACTTTTTCTATAAAACAATGAGTATGCCGGTAGAAATAATTCCTGGCCAGCCAATTAAAACTCGAGTTTTGTGGAATGCTTATACTTGGATTGTGCTTAGTACCATTATCTCTATTCCCATTTTAAAAGCTTCCCCCAAACAGGTCTTTAGTTCGTTAGGCAAAACAATGGTGAGAGCTCCTAAACCTGTATTTTCCGCAGCTGTCTTTTTTGCTATTGCCTATGTAATGAACAATTCCGGCTTTACTGTCACTCCTGGAGGTTGGCAGCTTTTTGATGGCACTAAAAATATGATTTATATTCTAGCTTCTAGTTCTGCTGACTTTTTCCAAAGCTTTTATCCCCTTGTAGCAGGCTACTTAGGGCTCTTGGGAGGATTTATTACCGGCAGCGAGGCATCTACAATTGCTATGTTTACGAAATATAATTTTAATACAGCTGCCCTTTTGCACTTAAGCCCCATTATTATTTCAGCGGGCACAGCTATTGGCGGCGGCTTAGCCAGTGTGATTTCCCCGGCTAAGCTGCAAAATGCTGCTGCTACTATAGATGCAATGGGCATTGAAAATAAGGTAATTAAAACAACTTTCCTGATTTCAATTTTTTTAACAGGCTTTGCAGCTTTGTTAACTCAGCTTTGGGCCTAAGTTGCTTAAATTTATCTATAGTTATCAAATAGTGTAACCCAGCAGCAATAAAAAGAAACCTTGAACAATACCGATTAAAATACCCATTATAAAGCCCAGTTTTTCAATATTTTTTAGTTCTCGATGGGCTACTTCATGGGCAATAACTTCCAGTTCCGAGGATGGAAATTCATTTAATTTCTTTTCTACAATTTCTGCAATTTTAAAGGAATTTTGCAGAGCATCTTTCGTAATATCAACAATGTTAGCGCTGAGGCGGTCAGCTTCTTCCTCAATGATTTTACGAATATAATCAATTATAATAATTTTGATAGCGTCTGGGACAAAAAAGGGCAGACGCTTTTTTATTTGGAGTTCTATATTATACGTAATTTTAGGCAGCAGCTTATCGAGAATTAAAGTTAGTTTTTCTTTACCCAGTAAATCCTCAGCCGATAATAAGCGATTTTCAATGACATCGGCAATGGAACGGGCCAAATCCGGCTGGCGGCTGGGAATTAAACCTTGGAAAGTTATGTTCAGCAAAGGTATTTTAATTGGGTTATAAGGCCTGAAAAGCAATAGTAAAGCCACTTTATTGGTAATGTATCCATGAATACCTCCAATGAGAGGCAGAAAAACGAAAATAATTAGAAAGTCTTGTGTGGACATAATTTCAACCTTTCGGAAATAAATTTGTTAAATCGAATCGAAATATGTAATATACTATATACCAAGTATAGTATTATTTTGACCAAGGGCAAAGTCAATTATTGCAAATTAGCTGATAATATTGGACATTGACCTAAGAAAATTGCATTGGTATTATTGATGTAATGGAATAATAAGGAAGAGACAGAACATTGGAGGCCAAAATTGAGTGACTTAGATCGATTAAAGAAATTTGGGGTTATTAAAAAATTTAACGAAGGAGAATATATTTTCTACGAAGGAGAAGAGGGAAAGGAAATGTATATTATCCTTTCCGGAAAAGTGGAAATGCATAAAAATTCCCTGGAAGACTACCCAGTCAAAATTGCTGATTTCGGACCAGGTGATTTTTTTGGTGAAATGGCTTTAATAGGTACGGGAACTCGCTTCGCACTGGCTATAGCCAAAGAAAATACCATTGCTCTGACTATTGAGAAAGACAACTTTCTAGCTTTTATTGTTCAGGAGCCAGATATGGCACTGCGGATTATGCAGTCTCTCTGTCAAACAATTAAAGATTTAACGGAAGAACTTCTTAAGTACCAAGAGGGAACGAGAGGTTTAAGTATAGCCGAGGTTGTAGATAATGCTGAAACGGGGGAACTGAAGATAGAGGCTGTGGAAAAAATAGCAGAAACAGAAGAGCTTCCAACTCAGGAGACCGTTCCTGTAAGCAGCCATTTTTTCCCGCCAGGGCATAAAATTTATGGAAGAATTGCCCCTTTGACAGACCGGGAGTATTTGCGGGAAAATAAAATTACTTGTCCCATTTGCCAGCAGGAATTTACTGCTCAAGTAGTGAGGACACCAAAATTAAGGATTTCCAAAGTAGAGTTGGATTTTAGAAAACGTTATCAGAACTTTGAAGCTTTGTGGTATGCTATTTGGATTTGCCCTCATTGCTCTTATGCGGACTTTGCTGCTGAATTTGAAAGAATCCCTCCCAAAGTTAAAAAGCTGTTGCAGAAAAACCAAGGGGCATTAAAGGTGGATGTACCAATTTCTTTTTCTAACCCTAGGACTATTGATGAGGCGTTCACTTCTTACTACTTAGCACTGCATGCTGCTGAGCTAGGGAAAGCAGAAAGTTTTAAGTTTGCTAAACTTTGGCTGCGCTTATCTTGGTTATATCAAGATGTTTCGGATAGCGAAATGTTTGCTTATGCAGCTAAACAAGCTTTAGATTATTACTATCAAGCTTATTACCAACAATCAAAAGTGAATTTAACTGCTGAACAGGAGCAGCAGATCTGTTTAATTTTAGGGGAACTTTATTTAATTAATAATGACAAGGAAATGGCAGTGAAACATTTTTATGCTGCTATTAATCGTACTAATGGAAACAGCGTTTTAAACCGTCAAGCCCAGGATCGGATTTACGCTTTGAAAAAAAGTGCCGATTTTGAAGAACAAGAAAATTAAGCTTAAAGTAGGTGAAATAAATGCCTCCTTTTAAAATTAAATCTGCTTATACCCCTCAAGGCGACCAACCAGAGGCAATTGCAAAGCTGGTTGCAGGTTTGCAAAATAATAGTAAGCACCAAACCCTTTTAGGAGTTACCGGCAGCGGAAAAACTTTTACTATGGCCAATGTGATTCAAGCTGTACAGAAACCAACGCTCATTATGGCTCCCAATAAAACTTTGGCGGCTCAGTTGTGCAGCGAGTTTAAAGAGTTTTTTCCGGAAAATGCAGTAGAATATTTTGTTAGCTATTACGATTATTATCAACCTGAGGCTTATATACCTCAGACGGATACCTATATTGAAAAAGATAGTGCTGTTAATGAAGAAATAGATAAGCTGCGGCACTCAGCTACAGCTTCCCTTTTTGAACGGAAAGATGTCATAATTGTGGCCAGCGTTTCCTGTATTTATGGCTTAGGTTCTCCAGAAGATTATAATGAATTAATGCTTTCTTTGCGGGAAGGGCAGGAGTATGACCGAGATCATATTTTACGGAAATTAGTTGATATTCAATACAGCCGTAATGATTATGATTTTCATCGCAGTACTTTCCGGGTTAGGGGAGATGTAATTGAAATTATTCCTGCCGCCAGTTCTGAAAAAGCTATTCGCATCGAAATGTTTGGCGATGAAATTGAACGTATCCTGGAAATAGATACACTGACTGGAGAGATTTTAGGAAGAGTAAAGCATGCAGCTATTTTCCCGGCCAGCCACTATGTAACTGAAGAGGAAAAGCTCCTGCGGGCAATTGCTTCCATTGAAGCAGAGCTGGAAAGCCGGCTGGAAGAGCTTCGTTCCCAAGATAAACTTTTAGAGGCTCAGCGGTTGGAACAGCGTACTCGCTACGATTTAGAAATGATGCGGGAAGTTGGCTTCTGCCAGGGGATAGAGAATTACTCACGGCATTTAGTAGGCAGGTCTTCAGGGGAACCTCCTTATACATTGTTTGATTACTTCCCTGACGATTATTTATTGATAATTGATGAATCCCACGTTACCGTACCTCAGATAGGAGGAATGTATGCAGGTGACTATTCTAGAAAAACCATGTTAGTAGAACATGGTTTCCGCTTACCCTCTGCTTTGGACAACCGTCCTTTAAAATTTGAGGAGTTCGAAGAAAGGGTAAATCAAGTAATCTACGTTTCTGCTACTCCTGGGGCTTATGAGTTTGAACACAGTTCTCAGGTTGTAGAGCAAATTATTCGCCCCACCGGGTTATTAGACCCGGAAATTATTGTCCGGCCCATTGCAGGGCAAATTGACGATTTACTTGGTGAAATTACCGCTAGGGTCAAGAAAGATCAGCGGGTTCTAGTCACAACCCTAACTAAGAGAATGGCGGAGGATTTAACAGATTATTTTAAAGAAATGGGTATTCGAGTCCGTTACCTCCATTCGGAAATCGGTGCCCTTGAACGGATGGAAATTATTCGGGACTTGAGATTAGGAGAGTTCGATGTTTTAGTTGGAATCAATTTGCTGCGGGAAGGCTTGGATTTACCGGAAGTAACTCTAGTAGCTATTTTAGATGCAGATAAAGAGGGATTTTTGCGCTCAGAGCGTTCTTTAATCCAAACTATTGGACGTGCAGCCCGTAATGCAGAAGGTAAAGTGATTATGTACGCTGATACCATTACTGATTCCATGGATAAGGCTATTAAAGAAACTAACCGCCGCCGCAGCATCCAGATGGAATTTAATCAAAAACATGGTATTACGCCGAAAACAGTACAAAAGGCAGTGCGGGATTTGCTGGAAGTAACTTATGCAGCTGAAAGCAAAGCTGAGTACAAAGTTGGTAAGAAAGCAGATAAAATGTCTAAAAAGGATATACAAAAGCTTATTGGCCAATTAGAAAAAGAAATGAAGCAGGCAGCTGGAGAACTAAGATTTGAAGATGCAGCTCAGCTGAGGGATGCTATTATGGAACTAAAAACAAAAATGTAAAACCGCAAACTTTCAAGCTTGCGGTTTAATTCTTTAAGTTAACTTTATAGTAACGTTATATTCTTCTAACCAAAAATTTAGCTGAATTAAATAAGCTAAGAGTTGAGGTCCCCGCATTAATTGTCCGTACCAAGGTTTAGAGTAGACAGCACCACCAGTTTCTGCTAGCTTGGTAACATATTCTTTATCAATTAGTTCCAGAATAGGGGAAGAGGGATTTGCTAAAATTTGCAGCAGCCTTTTTTGTACTGCTTCTGTATATTTAGGATGGTGGGTTTTGGGATAGGGACTTTTTTTTCTGGTAATTATTTCAGGAGGTAAAATACCTTGGAGTGCTAAACGCAAAAGTCCTTTTTCCCGGCCCCCATGGAATTTTAGTTCAGAAGGCAGATTAAAGGCATATTCCACCAATCTGTAGTCTGCAAAAGGAACCCTTACTTCTAAGCTATTGGCCATGCTCATTCGGTCTTTGCGATTTAATAGGGTTATCATAAACCATTTTAAATTGAGATAAAACAATTTTTTCATTTGCTGCTCCTGAGGGCTGTCGCTGGGGAGTACAGGCACCTGGGCTAATGTTTTGGCATATTGTTCTTGTACGCAGCCTTCTAAGTCAATCTTTTGTAAACTTTTATGCAATAATTGTTTACGTTCATTAATTGATTTGGACCAAGGAAATGTGTTGCAGTTTAAGTCCTCTGACCGCCGGTACCAGGGGTAGCCTCCAAATATTTCGTCAGCGCATTCTCCGGAAACGCTAACAGTGTTTTTTTTCCGTATTTCCCGACAAAAGAGGTATAGAGAAGAATCTATATCCGCCATGCCAGGGAGATCATGGGCCCGGACTGCTGCTTCTAAAGCAGCAGCTACGTCATAATTATTTAAGACTACAGACTGGTGGTTGCTGCCGATACTACGGGCCATGACCCAAGCCCATTCTGCATCGGAAGTTGGCTCAAATTCATTGGGCTGGTAGTAAGCCTGGTTGTCTTCATATTCTAGGGAGTAAGTTGATAATACTTTCCCTTGTTCTTTAAATTTTGCGGCGGCTACTGCTGAAATTGCGCTGGAATCTAAACCTCCTGATAAAAATGTACAAAGAGGAACATCAGAAACAAGCTGCCTTTCGATGGCATCAACTAAAAGATAGCGAATATGTTCTGCTGTAGTACCTAAATCTTCCTTATGTTCGTAGCAGTTCAGCTGCCAATATTGATGCAGCTGCAGCCCGTGGGAATTATAGACAGCCCAGTAAGCCGGCGGTATTTCTCGGATATTGGCAAAAATTCCGCTGCCTAAAGACCTTGCTGGCCCCAGGGACAATAATTCAGTTAATCCTTCTTCAGTGATCACTGTTTTAACCTGAGGATGTGCCAGCAATGCTTTAATTTCCGAGCCGAAAATTAGGGAATTAGCCGTTGTAGTATAAAACAGCGGCTTAACGCCTAAAGGATCTCTAGCCATAAATAAACTTTCCTCAGTTTCATTCCAAATGGCGAAGGCAAAAATACCGTTCAGATATTTTAAACATTCTTCTCCCCAATAAATATAAGAGAGGAGCAGCACTTCTGTGTCGGAATAGGCTTGAAACCGAAATCCTTTTTGCAGCAATTCCTTTCTGAGTTCTTCTGTGTTGTACAGCTCTCCATTATAGACAATAACGTATTTTTTTCCATTAAAGGTTCTGACCATAGGCTGAGAGCCACCTTGAGGATCGATAACCACTAATCTTTTATGGCCGAAGACAGCATGCTCTGAATAATAGCTGCCGCTTTGATCCGGCCCTCTTTTGTTTAAAGTATCAGCCATTTTATTAATTACAGCACATTCAGTAGAAATATTTTCTTTTAAGTTAATCCAACCGGCAATACCGCACATCTTTGCAGCCCCCTCTTTTGTTTAGCTAAGTTAAGTATTTTTGTTATTAATCTATTACTGGAATTACAGAAGTGTGACAGAAAGATTTAGACGGAATAAAAAAACAGCCTGGAGGCTGTTTATAATATGTTGATTCTAGCAGGATAAGGTGTCGGGAATTGTAATAGGGTATTCACCGTTAAAGCAAGCTTTACAGACTCTGTGACCATTATCTTTTAAAGCCAAAAGCATTCCTTCAACACTTAAGTAGTGTAAACTATCTGCTCCTATATGGTTTTTAATTTCAGAAATACTTTTTCTGGCAGCAATAAGCTGCTGTTGGGAAGAAACATCAACTCCATAGTAGCAGGGATATCGAAGGGGAGGGGAGCTAACTAAAAAATGTACCTCCTTAGCACCTGCTTTCCTTAACATTTTGACTATTTGGCAGCAAGTTGTGCCCCGGACAATGGAATCATCTACAATGGCAACTTTTTTTCCTGCCAGTAGACCTGGCACCGGGTTTAATTTAAGCTGCACTTCTCTTTCTCTTTGCCTTTGGTTCGGTTGAATAAAAGTACGCCCTAAATAGCGATTCTTGGCTAAGCCTTCCCGAAAGGGAAGCTGCTTTTCTTCTGCAAAACCTAAGGCAGCAGTAATACCTGATTCAGGAACTGCAATAACCAAATCAACATCAATGTTAACTTCCCGTGCCAATTGTTTGCCAAAAGACCTGCGCACTTCATTGACAAGCTGGTTATCGATTTTACTATCCTGTCTAGCTAAATAAATATATTCAAAGACACATAATCTCTGTTGTTCCGCAGAAATATTGATGGATCTGAGACCTTTTTGGGTAATTTGGATTATTTCTCCCGGTTTGATATCTCTAATCAACTGAGCACCAATAGTATCTAAAGCGCACGATTCTGAGGCTAAGACGTAGCTGCCTCTCTTTAGTTTTCCTAAGCATAATGGCCTTACTCCATGAGGATCTCTGGCTCCAACTAATTGGTTTTCTGTTAAAACCAGTACCGAATAGGCTCCTTGGACCTGGGTAAATACTTGGGCAAGTAATTCTGGTGAAAACTGGGCCTCGGTTCCGGTTAATAATTTGAGGATAACTTCGCTATCGCTAGTCGTTTCGAATTTAACGCCTTTGGTGGCTAACCGCTTGCGCAGTTTAAAGCTGTTGACCAGGTTGCCATTATGGGCCAATGCTATATTTGGGGTGCTGGAGGAAGAAAGTAAGGGCTGAGCATTGGCCAATGTGCTTTGACCAGTTGTGGAATAACGCACATGGCCAATGGCAAAATCCCCCTTTAAATCAGCTAATTTTTCCTTCGTAAAAACATCTGTCACCAGACCCATTCCTTTGTGCAACTGCAAACTTTTTCCATCTGCAGCAGCAATGCCGGCACTTTCCTGCCCCCGGTGCTGAAGGGCCAATAAACCGTAATAGGTGAGACGGGAGACATCTTCTAAAGGAGCGTAAATACCAAAGACACCACATTCGTCCTTAGGTTTGTCATCAATCTGCTTAGGGGCCATCATGGTTTTTAAGCAATACCAAAGTATTTGGCAGCTACATCACTGGCGCAATTGGTACCGCACATAGCACAGCCGTCTTGCTGAGGTTGTTTTGCTTTAATTGCCCGAGCTTTTTCAGGATCAATGGCAAAGGAGAGCTGTTTGTCAAAATCTAAGGCTACTCTAGCCTGGGCCATTGCTAAATCTTTAGCTTGAGAACTAGTTTTCTTACGAGCTATATTTACGGCATGAGCAGCCATTTTAATGGCCAAAATACCCTGTTTAACATCTTCGTCAGTAGGCAGTCCTAAATGTTCAGCAGGTGTTACATAGCAGAGAAAATCTGCTCCTACGTAGCCGGCATAGGCTCCGCCGATAGCTGCTGTAAGATGATCATAGCCAGGGGCAATATCTGTGGCCAAAGTCCCTAGGATATAATAGGGGGCATTGTGACATAAACGTTTTTGGAGCAAAATAGTGGTATCTACATGATGGAGAGGAACGTGTCCAGGACCTTCAACCATAACTTGAACTCCAGCTTCCTGAGCTCTTTTTACTAATTCTCCGGCGACGATTAAACCGGCAATTTGGGCAGCGTCTAGAGAATCAGCTAAGGAGCCAGGCCGAATAGCATCTCCAACACTTAAGACTACATCATATTTTTTCATAATCTCTAGGACCCGGTCAAATTGCTCATAGAGGGGGTTTTCTTTTTCGTTGTGGAGCATCCAGCCTGTCATAAATGAACCTCCGCGGCTTACAACATCAGTAACACGGCCGGTTTTCTGCAATTGATCCAAGACAGTCATGTTCAGGGCAGCATGAACGGCCATAAAATCCATCCCATCGGCAGCTTGTTTTTCAATTATGGCAAAAATATCCTCAGGATCCATTTTAACAATATTGCCGTTTTTTTCAATTGATTCAATTCCTGCTTGATAAAGAGGAACGCAGCCTACGGCAACATTGGCATTTTCCAAAGAAAACTTCCGCATGGCATCAATGTCCCCGCCTGTACTTAAGTCCATAACGGAATTGCAGCCAGCTGCTTCAGCAGCCCTTAATTTTATACCTTCAAATTCATAGGAATCCCTGTCGCTGGAAGTGCCATATAAGGCGTTAATTTTAACGGTTAAACCAGCGCCAATTCCACAGGGCCTAATTTTTTTATACTTTTTACGATTTTGATTAATGGGGATGACAATGCTTCCCTTGGCAATACCTTCTTGGATAAATTCCACAGGGAGTTGTTCATATTCTGCAACTTTTTGCATTTCCTCTGTTATATTACCGGCTCTTGCTTCTAATACTTGGGTTGTCATGGTTATAACCTTCCTTTTCCTATAGATTTTGTATTTAACAGCTTACTTTGGCAGTATGTAAAAACTCGGAAACAACTTTCATAGCACAGTATTTGCCACACATAGTACATTCCGAGGAAAAATCACCGCTGCGCTCTTTCCAGATTTTTTCCGCTCTTTCCGGATCAACAGCCAAGGCAAATTGTTTTTTCCAATCCAATAATTTTCTAGCCTTAGACATTGCTAAATCCCACTGGTCGGCTCCTGGCACGCCCTTAGCTACATCGCCGGCATGGGCAGCAATACGGGCAATAATTACACCTTCATGGACTTCTTCCACATCGGGGAGGCCCAGGTGCTCAGAAGCAGTTACATAACAAATGAAATCTGCTCCGGACCAAGCGCTAAGGGCTCCTCCAATGGCTGCATTATAGTGGTCATAACCAGGGGTAATATCAGTTACCAGAGGACCAAAGACAAAGTAAGGTGCTCCTTGACAAAGTGTTTTTTGTAAATTGATGGTAGACTTTATTTGATCAACAGGTACATGACCAGGACCTTTAACCATAATCTGGACACCTGCTTTTCTAGCCCTCCGGACTAAATCCCCTAAGATAGACATTTCTTTAACTTGAGGCCAATCTAAGGAGTCAGCAATAGCACCGGGACGCATTCCATCGGCTAAACTTATGGTCACATCATATTTTCGGCAAATCTCCAAAATACGATCATAATAGGTATAAAGAGGATTTTCCTTACCAGTGTGGACCATCCAGCCAATTAAATGGGAACCTCCATAGCTAACTAAGGGATCTACCCGGCCTTCACTTTTTGCTAGTTCCATAACCTCTCTAGTTAGGCCGCAGTGCATAGCTAAAAAGTCTACTCCGTCAGCAGCTTGGCGTTCAATAACTTCTAAAAGTTCCTCTTCTTTCATTTCTAAGGAGGAACCGTATTTAGCAGCTGCTTCCGCCATGGCCTGGTAGAGGGGGAGAGTCCCTACAGGTGTTGGGGTGGCTAAGAGTGATTCTTTCCGCATGGCATCTATATCTCCGCTGACACTTAAATCCATAATAGAATCTGTTTTGGCGTGGACAGCGGCTTTAATTTTCGCCAACTCTGTATTGGGATCGCAAGTTGAGCCATATAAGCCAACACTGGCGCTAACTTTGGTCCTTAGGCCTGCTCCAATACCTGTAGGTTTACGATTTGTTCTGTTAATATTACAGGGAATAACAATTGTACCTGCGGCCACTCCTGCTCGAATAAATTCTGGGCTTACATTTTCATCCTTCGCTACTTGTTCCATTTCAACTGTAATAATGCCTTGTACTGCACTCTCAATTTGGGTCAATTTAATTACCTCCTCACAGAATATTTGTAATTTTGCAAATAATTGGCAACAATTTTAAAATACATTTCCATTGAAATTTGCTTAGTGCTAAAGCAGTTTTCGAAAAATAAAAAAGTCCACAACTAAAATTAGTTGTAGACTTTTCCATGATCTACGAACTTCACCGCCTTTACACACGAAGGCTGGTTCAGAGTAATAGGCAGGTCTCCTGACTAACGGGTCATAGCTCGCATTTATGCCTTCCCAGGCTGAGCCCAGTGACATAAACAACTCTCCGACTACAGTGGCGGGTCCGTGCCGTTTGTGGGATAACCACTTCGGACTTCCCTATTATTCCCAAGGGAACCTATTACCGTATTTGATTATATAAGTAATATATATTCTCTAAAACTATTTGTCAATACTTTTTTTCTAAAAAAGCAATAAAATTTAGCTTTTTATTTCAATCTTCCAGTAAAGCAGCTATTCTGCTTTGAGCATCATTTACTAAAACAGCCACTTTATCATCTGTCAATTCTTTACCTGCTTCCAAATCTTGCAGTATCTTTTCAAAGCTAGCCACAAGCAAATTGTTGATCTGAGAGTAACGGCTGCCGGCATTTTCTGGCGACTGTCTTCTGCCGCTCCAAATGGGATCCATTTGCACAAATAAATAATTAGTGATTTGGCTCATGGCTTGAGCAAAGTTAGCAATCTGGGGATGGAGAAAAGAAGTCATCCCTTCATAGGTAGTAGCGCGTAACTGCAATCTACCTGCTTCCTGTAATGCTTGATAGGCTTTAGTACCTTGCAAAATAATTTGGGGATGATAAAGTACATTAGCTGTAATGGCTAAATTATTGAGCAAAGAGTTTCTTTGGAGAAATGAAAAATTAAGGCGCAAATCTTCCACAGAAGAGTCTGGCTCAAACATAATAAATCCGACGTTGGGCTCAATGCCATGGTGACGTAAAATCCTTAGAGCATTTTCATTTTGGGCAACGGTAGTCATTTTATTTAAACGCTTGAGGGAAGCATCTTTCCCACTTTCTAAGCCAATTAGAATATGGCGCAGTCCAGCATCCACTAAAGCCCCAATTGTTTCCTCCCGAATGTCATTAGCCCGAGCTTCAATGCCGAAATGTATCTTTCGTGCTTTCAAAAGCTCCGCTAAGACTAGGGCTCTTTCCTGGCCTTGCTGCCCTGGACCAAAAAAGTTAGGGTCAGTAAAGTAAAAGTCCTTTTTCTGGTATTTAGCAATAACTTCATCAATTTCGGCGGCGATATTTTCAGGACTTCTTCCTCGCCATTTGGTGCAGCCATAGTATGGGTTAATGTAGCAAAAAGTACAGCCTCCATAACAGCCTCGGCTGCCTTCCAAATTTACTTCTCCTATGTTTAGCATTGCTTTAGTCCGTAAGGGGAAGGGCAGCTGATTTAAATCGGCAATTACTTCCCGACGCTGACCATGGAAAGCACCTTCTTCGTCCTGCCAAGCAAGGCCGGGAATATTTTTAAAATTATCATTGGTAAAGGGCTGAGCAGCTAACTGGGCAAAGGTAATCTCAGGTTCTCCTAAAATTACTGCGGCAATAGCCGGACAGTGGTGCAAAATCTCTTTGTAAGCAAAGGTAGGATAATAACCATAGGCTACTATGGTGTCAACCAATCCTTGCTTTTGAATTTTTTGCAAGAATGTATAAAGCTTTACATTATTTTCCCAGTTATAGACTAAATGAATCCCTAGGAGATCAGGCTGAAAGGCTGCTATTTTTTGCTCTATTTCCTCATAAGCTAATTTCTCCAGGTAACCTTCGACTATTTTCACTTCATGCCCTTGACTAACTAACATGGCGGCGCTGTAGCCTGTAATTAGGCTGGAAGAAAGCGGAGTATTGGCAATGTCATTACAGCGCCCTGGGTCCGTTTGTCGAGGGTGTTCCAGTAAAAGAATTTTCATTCTATTTTACCTCCTGCCACATAAAAACATTGTTCCATAAATGATAAGTTTCCAGTTCATAACGCAAAGTTTCATAGGGCTTAGGGTTGTAGTAAACAGGGTAGAGCAGGTCTGTTTCGGGACCAATTAACCCTTCCTCTGCGGCTCTGGCGGCAATGGCGGTTCCCGGCATAATGCGAATATTATTTAAGACAATGGTACCGAGATTTCTTTGGGTTCGGTGCAGCTCATAAAGCCGATGGAGCAATTGTTTACTTTCCCTAATAGTTTCTTGATTTTCCCCAGGTACATTGACCATAAAATGGTACATAGTAACTACCTCAGTACTGGCAGCCAAGGCTGCTGCTTGCAGAATATCATCGATGCTTAAATTTTTGCCTAAAACAGCCAATGCTTCTTCATGAAGACCATCTGGCGAAAAGGAAAAACAGTTGCAGCCTCCTTTGGCAAAAAGTTGAATATTATTTTTGTTTAAGCAGTCTTCACGGAAAAAGCCGCTCCAAGTTATGTGTAACTCCCGCCGGATTATTTCTTCGCAAATTGCTTCTAAATGCCCAGCAGGCATATTAATGACAGGGTCGTTAAAATGAAAATTAGTAACTCCATATTTCTTATATAAAAACTCTAATTCATCTACTACTTCCAAAGGCTGACGACAGCGCATTTTTTTCCCTTGCAGCTGATGATAAACGCAGTAGGTGCAGTTTAAAGGACAGCCTCTTTTAGTTTCAATGCCTATTGTAGGAACATAATTGTTGATGCCCTCGTAAAGCTTAGGCGATAATAGCTCACGGTTAGGCACTACATAAGCTTCTAAGTCATAATCCCTGGCCGGAGGATTCAGCTGCACCTTGTTGTCTTGGCGGAAACACAATCCCTTAATGTCTGGGGGATTGTCAAGTGCAGCAAGTAGGGCCGGGAAAGAATGTTCTGCTTCTCCCCGGATGCCATAATGAATTTCCGGCAGTTCATTCATAATCCGTTCAGGAAAAAGGGAAAAACCCGTCCCTCCGGCAATGATCCGAGCCGTAGGCAGCAGGGCGGCAATGAGACGCACTGTGGCAATAAAAGGAGGGAGGAGGGAACTGGTTTTATTAGCCAAAGGATCAATATTGCGCAAGGACAAGCCTACAACCTCAGGCTGGTACTCTAGTAATTTCTCTTTTAGTTCTCCATAAGGATCCAAAGTAGTATTCATATCTAAGAGAGCAACTTCATGGCCGGCTCTTTTTAAATGGGTAGCTAAAGTTACAATGCCGATGGGATATACCTTTTCTTGGGTAAAACCTTCCACAGAAGGGGTTTGCACCATAAGTACACGCATTTTATTCACTCCAGTAACAAAATAGCATAGTATTTAATAAAATCATCTTGGTCAGCTAAGGTTTTTAAACTAAGCCCTGCATTTCTGACCGTTGTAAAAACATCAATGCCTGAACTTTCCATGGAAGGCCGGGCATTTTTAGTGTTATGGCAAATGCCGTCAGCAGCACACTGGTTACAGATACTGCAAGGCCCTGCCCAATAAGCAAGAGCTTTATGGTAGCCGGCTTTAAATGCCGTTTTTTCAGCTTGCAGCACCAGCTTTTGAAACTCATTAGTAGGGGGAGCTCCTTGTAATAGCAAACACTGAGTATAATCCGCCAGTACTTGACGGGTTTTTTCCGCAGTAGGGCTATTAGGTGGACAGTGAGGTTTCCCATAACTGCTGCAGCCAAACTGACAGCGGAGAGCTGTCCAGTTTGGTATATGGATTGCTTCTATAGGAATAGGCAAAGCCTGTTGGAATCCTAAAGTTTTAATTTTAGCAGCTAATTGAGTTTTTTTGTCTAAACAAAGATTTTCTAAAATATTTTCCTCTTTGGCTGCCACAATTAAGGCCGTATCCGAGGCCGGAGATAGAAGCTCAGTTTGGTAAAGTTTTAACTTGGCTAATTCCTCTTTCACCCAACTGGCAGGAAATACTCTGCCATTATAGGTATTGGTCAGCATATTCAAATCAAAGAGGGCTGCTTTAGCTGGGTTGTGCTCATCAAAGAAATCATGAATCAATAAGATACCGTTGCTTTTCAGGCACTTTGCTGCTTTGTGCAGCAGCTCAGGAATTTCTTCCTCGGAATAAGCGTGAATAATGTTAGATAGTATGACTAAATCAAAGCTATTATCCTCCACAGGCCAATCCTCTAGAATATTGGCAGGATAGAAATTAAGCCTGGCTCCATACTTTTCGCCAGCTAATTCCCGGCCATAGTCCAGTACCTGCTGAAGGTCTAGTAAAGTTGCCTCAGTTTGGGGGAAACGATCTAAAAAACCTTTAGCAACTGTGCCTACTCCAGAGCCTACATCTAAAATTTTTCCTGACAAATTAATCCGGGCAAAGAAAGGCAGCATTTCCTGAACTTTAGTTTGGGCAGCAGCGCTCATGGCACGACTATATTTCCTTATCCTATCAATCAATTCTTGAGGATCTTCGTCATTCTGAGCAAAAACCACTCTTCTGCCGGCTTGCAAACAGCCTTGAAGGCTTCGCCAATTCTCCGTCAGGTATTTACGCCAGAGAATAGCTTCGCCTTGGTAATCCTGGCTGGTTTTGACTAGATATTGACGGGAAATTTTTGTATTAAAATAAGTTTCTTGAAATTCAAAAAGTAGTCCCAAGGAGCAAAGAGCCTTAAGGAAGCGTTTTAAAGCACCTTGATTTAATTTCAGGAGCTTAGTAAGCTCTGCCAAGCTTTTTCCATTAGGTTCCATAGCAGTAAATACATCTAATTCTACTGCTGTAAAAAGGGCCTCGGAAAACCAGTAGGCTGTGGCTAAATCCTCCAAATATTGGGGATTAGTTGTTTGAGGGTCATTTTGTAAAAATGCCAAAGGGCTCATTATTCCACATCCTTCTTAGATTTCTGGGGTGGTGACTCCGGCAGCGTCAAAAGTAAGCATTTTATTAATTACCTGGGCAGCTGCTTCTACGATATTCATAGCTAGGGCTGCACCTGTCCCTTCTCCTAAGCGAAGGTTTAAATTAAGCAAAGGTCTTAGTCCCAACTCCTGCAGCATAAAGCTGTGGCCGTATTCCTTGGAACGATGGGCAGCAATCATATAATCTAAGGAATTAGGGGCTATTGTCTTAGCCAGCAGTGCTCCGGCTGTGGAAATAAATCCATCGACGATAACAGGTATCCGATAATAAGCTGCTCCTAAAATGACTCCAGCAATTCCTCCAATTTCAAAGCCTCCAACTTTGGCCAGCACATCTACTGGGTCTTTGGGATCAGGCTTATTTATTTCAAGTGCTTGCTGAATTACCCTGGCTTTATTTTCTAAGGCTTCGTCTGTAATTCCAGTGCCTCTTCCTGTAACTTCACGAGGTGGAAGTCCAAAGAGGGCAGCTAAAATGGCAGTGCTAGGCGTTGTATTGCCAATGCCCATATCTCCTGTAGCTACTAACTGAACTCCTTGGTCTACCAGTTGACCGACAATTTTAATGCCGGTCAGCAAAGCTGCTTCAGCCTGTTCCCTAGTCATAGCAGCTTCTTTGGCCATATTTTTTGTGCCCGGGGCAATCCGGCAGGAGATAATCTTGCCTTCCTGGGCAAGGCCGCTTAAATCTGCGGCCACACCCATATCCACAACAACTACTTGGGCTCCTGCTACTTGGGAAAGAACATTAATGGCGGCACCACCCATAATAAAATTATTAACCATTTGAGGGGTAACTTCTTGCAGAAAAGCACTTACTCCTTCTTCTACGACGCCGTGATCTCCTGCCATGGTAATTACAGTTTTCTTATGGACAGAAGGCTGTAATGTTTCTTGAATAGCCGCCAGCTGTTCGGCTATAACTAGCAGCTCTCCTAAACTACCCTGGGGAATGGCTAAGGTATCTAGATAGTTTTTAGCTTTTTTACGCCATTGGGTACTTACAGGTTTAATAGCAGCAATAAATTTTTGCAATTCTGAATTCATTTCTTTTTCCTCCTTTTTTCAGGAAGTACATGTATGTACTGAAACCATAAACATGTCCTCTTATATAAAGTATAATTATAAAGTATAATTTGCTGGTTAAAACTTAGTAAAGATAATTAACAACACCATTAAGGACAGTACTTCGATACATTCATGAACAGCACCTAAAGTATCTCCGGTGATTCCGCCAATTTTTTTCCAGACATACCATTGTAAAAAAGCAGTACCTGCCAAAATGCTCAGTAAAAATAGGATACTTAGATAATGCAGCAGAAAGAAAGCAGCAAAGAGTACTGTAAAAGAGTTAAAAAAGAGTTGCCAATAGCCCACATATTGGGTAAAGCTGCCAGTACCGGTGGAACGGGCATATTTATAAAAGGCAGCTCCATATACTTGGGACCAGCGCCCCAAAGCAGAAGCCAGTACCAAAGCGATTCCCTGACCTGCCAAAGGTATTTGGCTAAGGAGCACATATTTCAGCAGCAATGCTAGTGCTCCTGCAGTTACTCCATTGGAGCCTACTCTGCTGTCTTTCATAATTTCTAAAATACGTTCCTTGGGCCTGCCGCTAAAAAGACCATCAGCAGTATCCATGAGGCCATCATAGTGTAAATTTCCCGTACTAAAAATTAAAAAAGCTAAGGCCAAAAGGTTGCAGACGGGAATGGGCAGCAAATAAGATAGTCCATACCTTAAAGCTGCGGAACATCCTCCTAAAAGCAGTCCCACTAAGGAAAAATAGGACATAGCTTTAGCAATATTTTTTTCGTCTATGGGTCTGGTAATGGTAATAGGAAACTTTGTTAAAAATTGGACTGCAATTAAAAATTCCATAAGTAATGCCTCCGTTATTACTTCTCGTTGCTAATTGGCAAAGAACCGGACACTGTTCTGGAAGCGGTTTTCGTTTTTAATGCTCTCGAGTACAGCAGAGAACTGACGCATAGACTTAAGAAATAACTAATGTCAGCTCCACCTAAATAAGTAGCCAAGGGGCCCGTATAGAGGACTGAACTCATAAAGGGGATGGAAACAGCTACACCGCAGATAAAGGCACCAACGCCTTGCCAACCCATTGTTACATTTTGCAGTTCAGGATGTACTTTACGGTAATAAAAATCACACAGGATTACACCTACCCAGGGAGCGATCCAGTAAGAGAGGAGAAGTAAAAAATTTTCATACATACTAGATAATTCTCCGTGGCCAAAAGATATGGACAAAGCTCCTAAGCAGGCAATTAAAAGAGCTGATGTCCAGCGTTTGAGGGGCAGCCCCATAGTTAAAGCTGCCAAGCCCCCGCTGTACATAGCCATGGCGTTAACAGGTAAAATGCTAAGGATAATTGTAATGAGAGCAGGGATAGTAAAAGCACCCATTAATTGGGCAAAGAAATCCATGGGACCTGTGTGCATGCCTAAGCTTGCTGTTAAAGCACCTAGGATTTCCAGCCAAATGCAAACAGAGCAAGCCCCCCAAAAGGAAAAGTTTAGAATTTTCCTCTTAGAGGTATTAGCAGGAAGATAGCGGGCATAGTCTGCTCCAATGGGGCAATAGCTGATTTGATAGGAAAATGCTACGGCAATTGTGAGGATAAACATACCCAAACTAAAACCGCCAGCAGTGTTTGGTCCGGCCTGAGCTAAAATTTCCGGCAAGTTCTGGACAGTGATGACAGACATGATGAGAAAAAGCACTCCGACAATAATGGACATCCAGTGAGCAAAAGAGTGAATAAAATTATAACCATAAATAGCAACTAACAGTGTTGCAGCTGTAAGAACTAAAAGAGAAAGATGATAGCTTAAAGGGACGATTTTTTGGAGAGCCATAATGGCCAGCACTAGATTCACAGCCAGCCAACCAATATTATTAATTAGGCTTAAAAAGGATAAGCCAAAAACGCCCGCTTTACCCATGGCTTTTTTGCTAGCGGGAATTAGGGGCTGCCCTAACTCTGGCCCTAGGGTAGAGATCATTCCTAAACAGAAAGCGCCGAACACATTGCCTATGAGAATTGCTAAAATGGCGTACTTTAAGGACAAACCAAATTCAATGCCTAAAAAGCCCGTAAACCAGCTGACTACGTTTAAATTAATGGCAAACCAAATAGTAAACATTTGCCTCGGGTGGCCATGGCGTTCCTTCTGGGGAATTGGTTCAATTCCATAGGGTTCAACTTCCAAGACATTTTCCTGGTAGGATTTTTCTTCCATTTCCATTGTTCTTCCTCCTTAAATTATTTAATAAAAAGAAAAGTCCACATCCTAATAATAGGTGTGGACTTTACCTTCATCCTCACTTAAACTTTTACTCGAGGCAGCAGTTTTTCTAGGCAGTCTCCAACTCCGGGAACAGCACTTAATTGCCTCTTTTCTGGCACAGAGTGGTAAAAAATAAAGCTCCCTCTAAAGATAACTTTACATCGTTCCTTAACCTAACTTGTTACCACTTCCACGCAGATTATGAGCATACTACTTTGGCAGGTCTTCTGACTCAAGGCTATCTACTTGCTCACCTTCCCAGCATAAGCCAGTGGTTATCGAGCTTTCGGACCTTACTACAGCGGCGGGACCGTATCCTTTAAATGGATTTTCCTATTCTCCAAAATTGGCACCAAAGAGTAATTAGTTTTAACTTTTAATTTATCTTGCTATAACTTAGTTTAACAAGTTATAGCAAGATAATTTATTATAATATTTATTCAACATAATCAACAATTTTCCTGCTAGTAATAGAAAAATTCAAAATAAATTTAACTATTTTTTAAATTTTTTGATTGTTTTGGCGTTGCTATTTAAAGACAAAATTTTAATAGAAAAAACAATAAATGTCCTTGTATCTGTATGTAAGCGGAATATAATAAGTAATCATTATATTCATCTAAGGAAAGAAGTGTTTAAAGGTGAGTTTTAGTTTAATCAAGAGAATCTTAATTGGTCCTCCATTAAAAACAGCTGAGCTGGCTCAACAGAAAATAGGCAACTTCAAAGCACTGGCTATTTTTTCATCAGATGCATTATCCTCTGTCGCATATGGCACTGAGGAAATACTCTGGGTTTTAGTTGCCGCTTTAGCATTTAACCTAACTTTGCCAATTTTACTTGCCATAGTCTGCTTACTGGCTTTATTGACCATCAGTTACCGTCAAACAATTTATGAATACCCAAATGGTGGAGGGTCATTTATCGTCGCCAAGGAAAATTTAGGTTTATACCCCGGTTTAATTGCAGCAGCATCTTTGACAACGGATTATGTATTAACAGTAGCCGTATCTGTTTCTGCAGGAATTGCAGCCATAACTTCTGCTTATCCTCAGCTATTGCCATTTAAAGTTGAACTTTGTTTATTATCTATTTGCTTAATTATGCTTGTAAACTTGCGAGGCATACAAGCATCCGGAACCATATTCGCCATTCCTACTTATGCTTTTCTTTTCTCAACGCTGCTTCTGATTGTCATGGGCTTGCTGAAAATCCACCAAGGCAATTTTGAGTTAGCTCCCAGCCATCTTCCAATGCATCCTGCCGTGGATTCTGTAACAATATTACTGGTTTTAAGAGCCTTTTCTGCAGGCTGTACATCTCTGACAGGTGTTGAAGCTATTAGCAACGGGGTACCGGCTTTTCGCAGCCCCGAATCTCATAATGCCGCCAAAACAATGGTTTGGATGGCTATAGCTTTAGGTATCATGTCTTTAGGTATGGGCTTTTTAGCTTCAGCAATACATATAGTTCCTCATCATGATGAAACTGTAATGAGTCAAATTGCAGGAATTGTTTTTGGCAAAAACAGTCTTTTTTATATTTTGCATCAGTGGTTTACTATGTTAATTTTAATTTTAGCAGCCAATACAAGTTTTGCAGGTTTCCCCAGGCTGGGATATATTTTAGCTAAAAGTGGTTTTGTGCCTCGTTCCATGGCTATGAAAGGTGATCGTTTAGTTTATAGCAATGGAATTATTATCCTTGCAGCTATTGCCGGGCTGCTGATTATAATTTTTCATGGTACTCAGCACTTTTTAATGCCCTTATATGCCATTGGAGTGTTTCTCTCCTTTACATTGTCCCAGGGTGGAATGGTTATGCACTGGGTTAGATTGAGAAAAGAGAAAAAGGTCCTTGTGCCTTTGCTCATTAATGGCATTGGAGCTCTGGCGACAGGGATCGTTTTAGTAGTGCTTGCCTGGACAAAATTTACCCATGGGGCTTGGGTCGTACTTTTAATTATTCCTTTCTTCGTTATGTTGTTTAAAAGCATAAATGAACATTATGCTGCAGTTAGAGCAGAGTTAAAAGTTGGTAAACATGTAGAGATTATTCCCCAAGAAAAACAGCATTTAATTGTCTTGGCCATTGGGGGAACAACTAAAGTTGCTCGGGATACGGTAGATTATATTTTAACTTTAGTCAATAACCATACTATGATTAGGGCGGTACATGTTAATGTACATAAAGAAGGCCACGAAAAGACTATTGAAAGGATTAGGGAATTTTCTACTTGGGTAGAAAATAAAATACCTTTAGACGTACTTGAAAGCCCCTATCGGTCTATTTTAGAGCCTTTAGAAAATTATATGCTGGAATTACGCAGAAACTACCCCGATTACACCATTACAATGGCAATTCCGGAATTTTTGACAAGCAACAAACTGGCTAATTTTTTGTTGCATGGTGATACAGGCAGGTTAATTTACAATCATTTTACAGAGCTAGAGTTTAATGTAATCTTCGTGCCCTATAGAATCAAGACTACGTCTAAAACCGAAAATAAAAAGTGTTGTCAAAATAACATTGAGGATGCTATAATGATAAAAAATAAATAATTTTTAAGGCAATGGAGCCTATAAGTTGCACATCTGTGTACACTTATAGGCTTTTTTATTTACCAAGAAGTGGAGGGGTATATAATGACTATTGAAGATGTTTTAAAAAAAGCAGAGGAGAATGATGTTAATTCTATTCGGTTGCAATTTACGGATATTTTTGGAATTTTAAAAAATGTGGCTATTCCCAGGGAGCAATTGCAAAAAGCTTTAGAGGGAGAGCTGATGTTTGATGGTTCATCTATTGATGGTTTTGTGCGGATTGAAGAATCGGATATGTATTTAAAGCCAGACCCCAATAGTTTTACGATTTTTCCCTGGCGTTCTCAGGAAGGAAATGTAGCCCGTTTAATTTGCGATATTTATAATTCAGATGGTACACCATTTGAAGGATGCCCAAGAAATGTACTGAAAAAAGTTTTGGCTGAAGCAGCTGAATTAGGCTATTCCTTTTATGTCGGACCTGAAGCTGAATTCTTTTTATTCCATACAGATGAACAAGGGCATCCTACCTTGCACACCCAAGACAATGCAGGCTACTTCGATTTGTCACCTGTAGACTTAGGAGAAAATTGCCGGAATGATATTGTTGTAGCTCTGCAAAAAATGGGCTTTGAAATTGAAGCATCTCACCATGAAGTAGCACCTGGCCAGCATGAAATTGACTTTAAATATGCGGATGCTTTAACTACTGCTGACAATGTGGTTACATTTAAATTCATCGTTCGTACTATTGCGCAGCGGCATGGACTTCATGCTACCTTTATGCCTAAGCCCATTGCTGGCATTAATGGTTCTGGGATGCATGCTAATCAATCTTTATATACTGAAAATGGCAATGCTTTTCATGATCCTCAAGGGGAATTAGGCTTAAGTCCTGAAGCTTACTACTATATTGGCGGTTTGCTCAAGCACGCTAAAGCTATGGCTGCAATTACTAACCCAACGGTCAATTCCTATAAACGTTTAGTTCCTGGCTATGAAGCTCCCGTTTATTTAGCATGGTCAGCTTGCAACCGCAGTCCTTTAATTCGGATTCCAGCTAAAAGAGGTGCTTCCACCAGGGTAGAACTTCGCAACCCGGATCCATCTTGCAACCCATACTTAGCATTTGCTGTAATGCTTAAAGCTGGTTTGGACGGCATTAAAAATAAAATTACTCCGCCTAACCCCATTGACTTAAATATTTATAACTTAGATGCAGCAGAACGTTCCGATATGGGCATCGATAGTTTACCGGCAAATCTAAAAGAAGCATTAGGCTGCTTAAAAGAAGATGAAACAATCAAAGCTGCTTTAGGCGAACACGCGTATAGTCGCTATATGGAAGCTAAAAACTTGGAATGGGACGAATATAAAATGCAAGTTCACACTTGGGAAATTAAGCAGTATCTAAATAAGTTTTAATAACTCTAACAAAATATAAGGAGTGCTTAATTTGGCTGGGGTATACATTGCCGTCAGTAACCTGCAAACTAGCAATAAAATAAAAAGCATACTGCAGCAAAATGGTTATGCAGTTATTGGTCAGTCCCAAGATGCTCCAAATTCTATTCGCCAAATTAATACCCTTTTACCAGAATTGATTATTTTAGGCAGCGATCTGAAAGGAGTAAATTTTTGGCAGCTTCTAGGAGCGTTGGCTGAGACAAAAACACCAATTGTGCTTTTACTAAAAGAGTGGCAGCAAAGCATGATTAAACATGCTCAGCATTACAATGTTTTTGCTTTTGTTGGTGAGCCTGTTAGCCTCTTGAATTTATTGCCTGCCGTAAGCACTGCTTTGGCTAATGCTGAACGATTGCGCCATCTCAATGCTGAAATTGGTAGATTGAAAAATGATTTAGCCGCTAGAAAAACAGTGGAGAAGGCAAAGGGGCTTTTAACACAGCATTATAATCTGACTGAAGATCAGGCTTATAAATATTTGCGAAAATATGCCATGGATCATTCGAAAACCATGCAGCAAGTAGCTCAAGCAATTTTGCTTAAATTAAACCAACATTAGAGTAAGATTAAGGCCAAAGAGGCCTGTAAGTAATAAAGCTTACAGGCCTCTTTGGCTTTTTTTAAAGAGCTATTATCTTATTTTAAACATCCAGTGTTTCAGCAAGGTCTTCACCCAGGACGCGGCAAGCTTTTTCCAGCATCTGTCTGGGTATCTGGGTAATATTTTTTAAATCGTCGTAGACTTCGTAGTCGGCAGAGTTCCTTTCAACTTCTTTTTCGTGCCAGTTTCTAGTGTAGAGCAAATACTTGCCTTTTTTAGTTAGGTAAAGCTCATATTTGACTCCGTGGTTAGTGTCAAAAAAGGCTGCAGTAGTTAATTTATTGCCTTTAGCCAGAAGCTTGCCAAGAAATTTTATTTTCTTCCAGTTAATTTCCTTTTCTCCCAAGGAGACGTCGCCTATTTTAAGGGTTATTTCTTCCCATTGGTCCGCTGCAGCTTTTTTTTGCTCCAAATAGTGGCGTAAAGCGTCCACAATAATGTCTGACAGCTGACCAGGAAATTGCTTTTCTGCTTCTTCCAAAACTGGCATGTCTTCGTCTTTAAAATAAATAATTTTATGGGGCATGATCCATCGCCTCTTGTTTCTTTAGTCAATATTATCAATATCTATCTAAAAATAATCTATACTTATCATAATATATGTAGCTTAACTGTGTAAAGTTTTCCAGGCTGAAGAAGCCTCTTTTTTCCTTAGCTTAATCGTTAGCTTCATGTGCTGGCTGGCTCTTTGATAGGACGGCATTTATGTTATAATATACTGATTAGGGATATATTAAGAACTGACAATAAGGGAGTAAAATAGATTACATGAAAGATAAAATTATTATCAGAGGAGCCAGGGCACATAATTTAAAAAACATTAATGTAGAGATTCCACGGGATAAATTTGTCGTAATTACAGGGCTGAGTGGTTCTGGAAAATCTTCCTTAGCTTTTGACACTATTTATGCAGAAGGTCAGAGAAGGTATGTAGAATCTTTATCTGCGTATGCCCGTCAGTTTTTAGGTCAGATGGACAAACCAGATGTAGATTATATCGAGGGTCTATCTCCCGCCATTTCTATTGACCAAAAAACTACCAGCAA
Organism: Bacillota bacterium LX-D; assembly: GCA_031628995.1. NCBI lineage: Bacteria > Bacillati > Bacillota > Bacillota bacterium LX-D. The sequence goes on from JAVLUO010000010.1 coordinate 52,550, forward strand.
GAACCCTCGTTCCACAGTAGGGACTGTTACGGAAATTTATGATTACCTAAGGCTGCTTTTTGCCAGAATTGGACATGTCCATTGTCCAAAATGCGGCAAGCCAATTACTCAGCAAACCGTTTCACAAATGGTAGATACTTTGCTTGATTATCCGGAAAGAACTAAACTACAAATTTTAGCTCCTTTAGTTAAGGGACGCAAAGGTGAGCATCAAAAGATTTTAGAAAGTATTAAACAGCAGGGCTTTGTCAGAGTACGGGTAGATGGGGAAATTAGAGAAGCAGCTGAGCCTATTACTTTAGCCAAAAATAAAAAACACTCTATTGAGGTTGTTGTTGATAGGATTATTCTTAAACCAGGCATTGCTAAAAGACTGGCTGACTCCTTAGAAGTTGCTCTGGGACTTGCTAAAGGTATTGTGTATGTCAATTTAGACGGACAAAAGGATTTAGTGTTTAGTGCTAATTTTGCCTGTGTAGATTGTGGAATTGGCATTGAAGAAATAAATCCAAGAACTTTCTCCTTTAACAGCCCTTTTGGAGCTTGTGGAGAGTGCAGCGGATTAGGCTATAAAATGGAAGTAGACCCAACTTTAGTTCTTCCCAACTGGGATTTGTCCCTTAACGAAGGAGCAATTATACCTTGGAGCGGCAGCAGCAGTTATTACCCTCAACTTTTAACTGCTTTGGCAGACCATTATGATTTTAGTTTAGATACCCCTTTTCGGGAACTATCGGAAGAGGTACAGCAGGTAATTCTCTATGGATCAAAGGAAAAAATTAAATTTCGCTATCGAGACCAATTCGGACATTCCCGGGCTTGGGAAGGTTTATTTGAAGGGGTAATCCCTAATTTAGACCGTCGCTATAAAGAAACTCAGTCCGATTGGGCAAGAAATGACATTGAAGAATATATGAGTACCACACCTTGTCCGGCTTGTCATGGAGCTAGACTGCGGCCTGAAGCATTGGCCATTACAATTGGAGAGAAAAACATTGCCCAAGTTACTCAAATGGCAGTTGATGAGTGTTTAGCATTTTTTAATGATCTACAGATGACGGAACGGGAAAGCTTAATTGCCAAGCAAATTTTAAAAGAGATAAAAGCAAGGCTTGGGTTTTTAAAAGATGTAGGCTTAAATTATTTAACTTTAAGCCGCTCGGCAGGCACCTTATCCGGCGGCGAAGCTCAGCGTATCCGTTTGGCTACCCAAATAGGTTCCAGTCTGATGGGAGTGCTGTATATTTTAGATGAGCCCAGCATAGGATTACATCAGCGGGATAATCAACGCCTGATAGAGACATTGAAACATTTACGGGAGCTGGGCAATACTTTAATTGTAGTTGAACACGATGAAGATACAATGATCGCTTCCGATTATATTATCGATATTGGCCCTGGAGCTGGCGCTAAGGGTGGAGAAATTGTTGCTGCCGGAACCATTGAGGAAATCAAAGCAAATACTAACTCCATTACAGGCCAGTACCTAAGCGGGCAAAAAAAGATCCCCATACCGGAAATTCGCCGCCCCGGCAATGGAAATTTCTTAGAAATTAAGGGAGCCAAAGAAAATAATTTAAAAAATATTAATGTAAAAATTCCCTTAGGACTATTTAACTGTATAACGGGAGTTTCAGGCTCAGGTAAAAGTACTTTAATTAACGAAATTCTATATAAAAAATTAGCAGGGGAACTCTACGGATCTAAATCCAAACCAGGGAAACATGAGTCTATTTTGGGAATTGAAAATTTAGATAAAGTAATTAATATTGACCAAGCTCCCATTGGACGTACTCCTCGCTCTAATCCGGCAACTTACACTGGAGTCTTTGATGATATTCGCAATACTTTTGCCGCTACCTCTGAAGCTAAGGTGCGAGGCTATAAAGCAGGGCGTTTTAGTTTTAATGTCAAAGGAGGACGGTGTGAAGCCTGCCGAGGCGATGGAATCATTAAAATTGAGATGCACTTTCTCTCGGATGTTTATGTTCCTTGTGAAGTTTGCAAGGGAGCCCGTTACAATCGTGAAACTTTAGAAGTTAAGTACAAAGGTAAAAGCATTGCCGATGTTTTAGCCATGACTGTAGACGAAGGAGTAGATTTCTTTGCCAATATTCCTAAAATCAATCGGAAACTTAAAACCCTGCAGGATGTGGGATTAGGTTATATTAAGCTGGGACAGCCGGCAACAACTCTCTCCGGAGGAGAAGCACAAAGGGTAAAACTTGCAACGGAATTGTCCCGCAGAACTAATGGCAGAACACTGTATATTTTAGACGAGCCTACTACAGGACTGCATATTGCCGATATTCATAAACTATTGGAGGTGCTGCAGCGCTTGACTGATGGTGGTGATACAATCTGCGTCATTGAACACAATCTTGATGTAATCAAAACAGCAGATCATATTATCGATTTAGGGCCTGAGGGAGGTTCCGGAGGAGGGCAGATAGTTGCTGAAGGAACTCCGGAAGAAGTTGCCCAAGTAGCTGCATCCTATACAGGTAAATTCTTGCACAAAATGTTACATTAAAACTCTACTAGATGAGGTTAAACAATGGCCGAGGAAAAAATTCTAATTGAAGAAAAATTAAAATTGCTGCCGGAAAAACCAGGGGTTTATCTAATGAAAAATGAGGATGGAGAAATTATCTACGTAGGTAAAGCACTGTCCTTAAAAAATAGGGTTCGTTCTTATTTTAGAAAAAACTTGGATGCAGGTCCTAAAGTTGAGGCTATGGTCAAGAGGATTGCTGACTTAGAATGGATTATTACTGATTCAGAAGTAGAAGCCTTAATTTTAGAGTGCAATTTAATTAAAAAGCATCGGCCCAAATATAATATTCGGTTGGCAGATGATAAACATTATCCTTATTTAAAACTTACTATGCAAGAGGATTTTCCTCGCCTAATTATCACCAGGTCCATTCAAAAAGATGGTGCCAAGTATTTTGGCCCTTATACTAGAACGGGAGCAATGCATGAGATTTTAAAATTATCCCGAAAAATTTTTCCTTTGCGTACTTGTTCCAACAGTACCTTTGAAAGGCAAAGCAGACCGTGTTTAAATGCCCATATTAAACGCTGCTTGGCACCTTGTACTGGCCAGGTCAGTAAAGACCAATATCGGGAAACTGCTAAAGCAGCCAGTTTGTTTTTAGAAGGAAAACAAGAGGATTTAGTTAAATCCTTACAGGAGAAGATGCTGGCAGCAGCGGAAAATTTGGAATTTGAAAAAGCTGCTGCCATTAGGGATCAGCTGCAAGCTATTCATCAAGCCATAGCTAAACAAAAAATTATTTCCCCGGAACAGGAAAACCAAGATGTAATTGCTATGGCTCGAGGCAGAGGGGAAAGCTGTTTACAGATTTTCTTCGTCCGCGAAGGAAAATTAATTGGGCGAGAACATTTTATGCTCAATGGTACAGATGGAATGAGCAGAACAGAGGTTATGACCGCTTTTCTTAAACAGTATTATAGCAGTGCCCCGGAAATACCTAAGGAAATAATTTTACAAGAAGAAGTTGAAGATGAAGAGCTGATTGCTACTTGGCTGTCAGACCAAAGAGGACAAAAAGTTTATTTGAAAGTCCCTAAAAGAGGAGAAAAATTAAAGCTAGTAGAAATGGTAGCTAAAAATGCTCTAATGAGTTTAGAGGAAGAAGAGCTTACCCGTCGAAGAAAAGATATGATGACTAAGGAAGCTGTTCTAGAGTTGCAAAAAGAGCTGTACTTAGCTAAACCTCCCTTTCGGATTGAGTGCTACGATATATCCAATACCCAAGGCACAAACTCCGTAGGGTCCATGGTTGTCTTTGAAAATGGGGAGCCTAAGAATAGTGACTACCGCAGATTTCAGATTAAAACAGTGGAAGGCCCCAATGATTTTGCCTCCATGCAGGAAGTATTAACGAGAAGATTTAAAAGGGCTTTAGCTGAAATAGAAGCAGGGGAAGAGCAAGGTAAATTCAGCCGTTTGCCAGACTTAATTATTATCGACGGAGGCAAGGGACAGTTAGGAGCAGCTCGGGAAGTTATGAAAAATTTAGGGGTATCAGACATTCCTACCTTTGGTTTAGCTAAAGAGGAAGAACTTTTGTTTTCAGAAGGACGACCTGAGCCAATTTTTTTGCCAAGGAATTCTTCAGCCCTCTATTTAGTGCAGCGAATCAGGGATGAGGCTCACCGCTTTGCTATTAGTTACCATCGGCAGCTAAGATCAAAGAGAGCTTACCAGTCTATTTTAAATGAGATTCCAGGCATTGGGGCCAAAAGAAAAAAAGCTTTGCTTAAATACTTTGGTTCCATTAAAAAGATAAAAGAAGCCACCTTGGAAGAATTAGCTCAAGTTGAAGGAATGAATTATCAAGCTGCCGAAGCAGTACTGGAATATTTGGGAAAACAGGAGCGATCTTGATGTCTACTTTTAAATTGGTGGCCATTGACCTAGATGGTACTTTATTAAATAATGATTTACAAATCTCACCCCGGACCCAAGAAGTTATTGCCAAAGTGCGGGAGCAAGGCACGGAAGTTACATTATGTACAGGAAGAATGTATGCTTCTGCTTTGCCATACGCAGAACAGCTGCAGCTACAGGTCCCCTTAGTTACTTATGGCGGCGCCTTTGTGAAAAGCCCACAGAATGGGGAACTAATCTACAATCGAAACTTGCCTGTGGAGTTTGCCCGCAAAGCTTTTGTCATGGCCAAGGAATACGGCTACCATGTTAATGTTTATTACCAAGACAGTTTATATGTGGAGAAGCTTAATGACAAAGGCAGGGCCTATGCCCAAAGAGTCCGGGTTCCCATTCATGTGGCAGAAGATATGCTGCAATTTTTACAAAAGGATCCAATTAAAATGGTTGTCATAGCGGAACCGGCAGAACTTAATGCTTTGCAGCAAGAGTTTATTAAAAAATGGGGAGAGAAAGTCTTTACAACTAAGTCTGATCCTACTTTTCTAGAGCTCCTTCACCCTCAGGCAACTAAAGGGAAGGGGCTAGAGGCGCTGGCAAATTATCTAGGCTGTGGACAAAATGAAATGATAGGAATTGGAGACAGCCATAATGATTTAGAAATGTTTAATTATGTAGGTTGTGCAGTAGTAATGGGGAATGCAGAAGAGGAGATTAAGAGAAAAGCTGATTATATAACTTGTCAGAATGATGACGACGGGGTAGCAGAAGCCTTAGAAAAACTAATTTTAGACTGCTAAACTGGAGGGTAAAAAATGAAATTTGTTGCGGATTTACACACACATTCCATTGCCAGCGGCCATGCCTATAGCACCATTCGGGAAATTGCCGAAGCTGCCAAAGATAATGGCATGGAGATGATCGCCATTACAGATCATGGCCCAACTATGCCGGGGGCGCCTCATCCTTACCATTTTTATAATTTATCAATTTTGCCCTCTGAAATCTGTGGTGTCCAGGTCCTAAAGGGCATTGAAGCTAACATTATTGACGACCAAGGAAATTTAGATTTAGAAAAAGAAGGCTTAGAACGTTTGGATATCGTTTTAGCCGGTCTACATGAAATTTGTTTTCCGGGAGGTTCTGTAGAGTTTAATACAGCCGCCATAGTTAATGCCATGGCCAGCGGCTGGGTTGATATAATTGTTCATCCTGGAAACCCTGTATTTCCGGTAGACATTAATAAAGTGGTAGAAGCATCTAAAAAATATAGAGTAGCTATTGAAATTAATAACAGTTCCTTGCGGGGAGTACGGCGGGGCAGCTATGCCAACTGTTCAAAATTTGCCTCCTTAGCTGCAGAAAAAGGGTCAAAACTGGTAGTCGGCACGGATACTCATTGGGCAGAAGACGTAGGACGTTTTGATAAGGCAGCGGAAATACTTTTACAAACAGGGGTTAAACCGGAACAAGTTTTAAATACTTCGGTGGAAAAAGTAAAGTCTTATTTAGCGGAACGGAGAAAGCAGCGTTAGAGAATTTTTACTCATGGTTTCCTCCTATCTTGACATAATAAGTACTACATAGTAAATAACTGCAAGGAGGACAAAAATGTATTTCTTTGCTGATTATCATATGCATACAAAGCACAGTGATGGGAGAGCGACTGTGGAGGAAATGATCCAAGCAGGGCGGGAAAAAGGCCTTGAGGAAATTGCCATTACGGATCATGGTCCCAAAAATATTGGAACAGGTGTCAAAAATCCGGAACAATACTTAAAGATCAAACAAGAGGTTAAAGAGTTAAACGCTCAATTTAAGGATATTAAAGTTTTTTGTGGTGCGGAAGCTGATCTAATTGATTTAGATGGAAGTATAGATATACCTAAGAAGATTTGCCGAGAACTGGATTTGCTGTTAGTAGGTCTTCATCCTTACGTTTGGCCCAAAAATTTTTCTGCTGCAGGAAAGTATGTCCTTGGGAATCAATTGGCTAAATATAGTTCTAAAGTCAAAAGCAAAGTTACTAACAACAATACGAAGGCGTTGCTTGAAGCAATTTATAAACATGATGTAGATATTGTGACCCATCCTGGGTTGGGAATGCCTCTCCATCTCCAAGAAGTTGCCAGGGCCTGCGCCGCTAAAAATACAGCTTTTGAAATCAATGTAGGGCATCGCTACCAAAGTTTTACAGACATAATGGAGGTTGCACGAACTGGTGTCAATTTTGTTGTCAACAGCGATGCCCATTTTACCACTAGTGTAGGGGAATTAACCCAGGGCAAGGCACTCCTTACTCAGGCAAAAATTCCCGTTGAGCAAGTTTTAAATGCTCGAGAATAGTTTATTTTTTACTTTGGGTTTTTGCTTGATTTTATCTGTAGATTTGCTGCGATCTTTTAGGTATATTAGAGATAATACTAAATTAATCTTTACTTGGGGGAGTAAGAGATGTCTAAATCTGAGATGCAATTAGTTGTGATTACAGGCATGTCCGGCGCTGGAAAAACTCAGGCAATACGATGTTTAGAAGATTTGGGCTTTTTTTGTGTAGATAATTTGCCCCCAACTTTAATTCCTAAGTTTACTGAGCTTTTAAATGAATCAGAGGACCGGATGCATAAAGTGGGACTTGTCATGGATATTCGAGGAGGCAAATTTTTTGCCGGTTTACAAGATGCCTTAATTTATTTAGATGAAAATGATTTTAATTATGAAATTTTATTTTTAGAGGCTTCTGATGAAGCATTGGTTAGAAGGTTTAAAGAAACCAGGCGGGTACACCCATTATCTTCTGTAGGCAGAATTTTAGAAGGCATTGTAGAGGAACGCAAACATTTAGAAACTCTACGCGGTAAGGCCAATAAAATAATTGATACCTCTGAACTTTCTACTACCCAGCTTAGACAGCAGCTGACGGAATTGTTTAAAAATAAAGAAGACTATAAGCTTATCATAACGGTTATTTCTTTTGGCTATAAATATGGAATTCCCCTAGATGCAGACTTAGTATTAGATGTACGGTTTTTGCCAAATCCTTTCTATATTAAGGAACTGAAGGGCTTGACGGGAGATGATCCCCAAGTTCAGGAATATGTAATGGCCTCTCCCGAAACTAATGTATTTATGAATAAATTAGTTGACATGCTGAAATATCTTTTGCCTTTTTATGTTCGGGAAGGAAAACGGCAGCTTGTTATTGCCATCGGCTGTACCGGTGGACAGCACCGTTCTGTAACACTAGCCAATAAAATTAGAGAATTACTAGAAGATGCTCAACTGAAAATAATTGTAACTCATCGGGATTTAGAGCGGGAAAAAGGAAGCAGAATATGTTGAGCTGGTTCAAGTGGCTTTATCCCGGCCTTAAAGTTAAACGCTGGCTGTTTTTGGCTTTCTGTGGTCTGCTTTTGCTGATTGCTGGCCTGTCAGTGCTGGATGACGCTGCCTTACTGGGAGTTTTATTAAAGGCAGTTGTCAAAGTAACCTATAGTTACTGGGGTAGTCCTTTTTCCTGGTGGACAGGTTTATTATTAATGTCCTTAGGTGTTATTTTTGTGGTTCTTGGTTTTAAAAATGTGATCAATTCTTTGTTTAATACACTTTTACCAGAGAATGAAGACCGGCTAGTAGAGATTATTTATCAACGGCGCAGCTTAAAAAAAGGTCCGAAGGTAGTGGCTATTGGCGGCGGCACAGGATTACCTAATATGCTCAGAGGCTTAAAAGTTTATACCAGCAATATTACCGCCATTGTTACTGTGGCTGATGATGGAGGAAGTTCAGGCCGGTTAAGAGGAGAATTTGGTATTTTAGCACCAGGTGACATTAGAAACTGCTTAGTTGCTTTAGCTGATACGGAAACTTTACTTGAAAGGGTTTTGAATTATCGTTTTGACCAAGGTGAAGGTTTAGCAGGCCACAGTATGGGCAATTTGCTCTTAGCAGCTTTAATTGACTTAACAGGCAGCTTTGAACAGTCTATTCGAGAACTAAGCCGGGTTTTAGCTATTAGGGGAAAGGTGTTACCTGCAACTTTAGATTATGCCGTACTAAGCGCTGAGTTTGCAGATGGCAGCATTGTGGAAGGGGAAAGCAATATTCCAAAGGTAGGGAAAAAAATTAAGAGAGTCTTTTTATCCCCCGATTCCTGTTCTGCTTTGCCCCAAGCTGTGGAAGCTATTCGAGAGGCAGAAGTAGTTGTTTTAGGCCCGGGAAGCCTTTATACGAGTATTATTCCCAACTTATTAGTCAAGGATATTGCTGATGCTTTGCGGGAAACGAAGGCACCCATAATTTATGTGTGCAATATTATGACCCAGCCGGGAGAAACTGAAGCTTGTACAGCTGCAGGCCATCTACGAGCGATTATTGAGCACTTGGGAGAGGGCATTGTTGATTATATTGTTGTCAATACAGGCTCCATACCTAATTCATTGTTGAAAAAATACAGCGTAGAAGGCTCTAGACCTGTATTAGTTGATAAAAGGACCATCGAAAAAATGGGGGTTAAAGTTATCGGAGATAAATTAGTCAATTCCGTTGATTTTATTCGACATGACCAGGATCGTTTAGCCCGGTTGATTATTAAAAAAACATTCTGGAAGCGAAAAATTTAGTCTTCCGTAAGGTATTTGTTCCGGAAAATTCTGCGAATGGGCAAAGGTGTTTTGACAAGAGGGTGAACAAATGTCTTTTTCATCAAAGGCAAAAAATGATTTAGCTAGAATCTTACCTGAAAAAAGATGCTGCCAGCTAGCGGAAATGCTGGCTTTGATTAGAATGGATGGAACTATTCAGATTAGTTCTGATCAAAATGTAGCCGTGCAATTAAAAACGGAAAATGCAGCAGTGGCCAGAAAGTTTATTATTTTAGGCAAGCAGCTTTTTCAGTTGGTTTTGAATATAGCCGTACAGCGGAAAACACGGTTGAAAAAAAATAATGTTTACATAGTGAAGATACCACCTCAAGAAAAAGCCAAGGATATTCTACAGTCCTTAGGCATTAAAATAATGGGACAAAGTGCCCAAATAGATTGGAACGTAGGTACTCTTTCCAAAAAATGCTGCTGCCGTGCTTATCTCCGGGGAGCTTTTTTAGGAGGAGGTTCTGTTAGTAATCCTGAGGGTACGTATCATTTGGAGATTATTTCCCGTGATGATTTTCATGTGAAGTTATTATGTGAAATGATGGAAAGTTTACAAATGGAACCAAAAGTCAGCCGCCGCAAACAATGGTATGTGATTTATCTTAAGGAAAGCGAGCAAATTATTAACTTTTTAAATATTATTGGGGCATATTCTGCTTTGCTAGATTTTGAAAACGCTCGGATTTTAAAAGATATGCGCAACCGGGTTAATCGGTTAGTTAATTGTGAAACTGCCAATTTGAATAAAACAGTTGATGCAGGAATGCGGCAGGTAGATAATATTCGCTACCTAATTTCTAGAATTGGTTATGCTGGTTTGCCAGATTCCCTACAGGAGGTGGCCCGCCTAAGGTTGGAAAACCCTGAGGCCAGCTTAAAGGAACTGGGGGAATTGCTGGTTCCTCCAGTTAGTAAATCAGGAATTAACCATCGCTTACGCAGATTGGAAAAGATGGTTGAAAAAATGCGAAAATAGGCTTTCCTTGAAGAAATTTAGGGTGCCAAGGAATTAGAAGTAAGCCAATATTTATTGGGAAACATTGATGAAAATGGCTATTCTAGACCCCCTTGGTGTAGGTGCAAGAAATCTAGTAGAATGCTTATTAATCCAAGTGCTGCCGATGTTATTTCTCGCCGGACAGTTACAAAATATCGAGACGAATTAATGATTCCTTCAGCAATTAAAAGAAAAAGATATTAGTCCTTCAAACACGGAAGGGCTTTTTTGTTTTTTCTAGAGGATTTTATAAAATGGTGTGGAATAGAACTTTAAGAGGGTAAAAATTCAAATATTACCAACCCTTATAAATTAAGAATATATTGGCATACTATAAAGCAAAGTTGCCTACATTAATTATGATGTTAGGCAAGCTGCTTTTTTTTGGCTTGTTTAAAAGATAGGAAGATAATAGAGGAGGAGATTGTTTTGAAAGTTAAAGTAGGTATTAATGGTTTTGGCAGAATTGGGAGGTTAGTATATAGAGCAGCTTTGGGTCATCCCGAGATAGAAGTAGTTGCTATTAATGATTTAACCAGCCCGGAAACTAATGCCCATCTATTAAAATATGATTCTATACACGGCACTTTGCAGGCAGATGTAAAGGCTAAAGAAGGGGCCATTGTTGTTAACGGGAAGGAAGTTAAAGTCTTTGCTGAAAAAGACCCGGCAAACCTTCCTTGGGGTCAAGAAGGGGTAGATATTGTTGTTGAATCGACAGGCCTTTTTACTGATGCTAATAAAGCAAATGCCCACCTTAAAGGAGGAGCTAAAAAAGTCATTATTTCCGCTCCCGGCAAAAATGAAGATGTAACCATTGTTATGGGAGTTAACCAGGAAAAATATGACCCTAAAGCACACCATATTGTTTCCAATGCTTCTTGTACTACTAACTGCTTGGCGCCCGTAGCCAAAGTAATTCAGCAGCAGTTTGGAATACGCCGGGGTTTAATGACTACTGTCCATGCTTTTACTAATGACCAGCGTATTTTAGACCAAGCCCATAAAGATTTACGTCGGGCCAGAACTGCCGGGGCTTCTATTATTCCTACTACAACCGGGGCAGCTAAAGCAGTTGCTTTAGTCTTACCAGAGTTAAAAGGTAAACTAAACGGTTTTGCTATGCGGGTGCCGACGCCAAATGTTTCTGTGGTGGATTTAGTTGTGGAACTGGAAAAGCAAACTTCAGTAGAAGAAATTAACCAAGCTCTTAAAGCAGCTTCCGAGGGAGAATTAAAAGGCATTTTAGGTTATTCCGAAGAGCCTCTAGTTTCGAAAGATTACAATGGCGACAATAATTCTTCAATTGTTGATGCTTTATCTACTATGGTTATGGATGGCAATTTGGCTAAAATAATTGCTTGGTATGATAACGAGTGGGGTTATTCCATGCGGGTTGTAGACCTGACTGCCTATATGGCTAAAAAAGGATTTTAAAGAAAATAATAAAACAGAGTAGCGACTATATTTCAAGATACAGGAGTACAAAAATGAATAAAAAGACCATTAGGGATATAGATGTGCAGGGAAAAAGGGTACTAGTCAGAGTTGACTTTAATGTACCTATGGATGAACAGAAAAAAATAACTGATGACACCAGAATTACTGCTGCCTTGCCAACCATTAAATATTTACAGGAAAAAGGCGCTAAAATAATTTTAACCTCCCATTTGGGAAGGCCAAAAGGCAAAGTAGACCCTAAATATAGCTTGGCACCAGTGGCCGAAAGATTAGGAGAGTTATTAGGGCAAAAAGTTGAATTAGCAAAAGAAGCTGTAGGGCAGGAAACTAAAGAACGTGCTGCCCAATTGAAGGCGGGAGAAGTTCTGCTATTAGAAAACATTCGCTATTATCCAGGAGAAGAAAAGAACGATCCGGAACTGAGCAAAAGTTTAGCTGAGCTAGCAGATGTCTATGTAAATGATGCCTTTGGCACGGCCCACAGGGCTCATGCTTCTACTGCGGGAGTTGCCGAGTATTTACCTGGTGCTGCCGGTTTCTTGATGGAAAAAGAAATTTCCTTCTTGGGGAAAGCTTTGGCTAATCCGGAACATCCCTTTACAGCTATCTTAGGGGGTGCTAAAGTATCAGATAAAATTGGAGTTATTGAAAACCTTTTAACTAAAGTGGATGCTTTAATTATTGGCGGTGGCATGGCCAACACTTTTTTAAAAGCCCAGGGTAGAGAAGTTGGTAAATCTTTAGTTGAGGAAGATAAGCTGGACTTAGCCAAAGAAATTCTTGCTAAGGCAAATGAAAAAAAGGTTGCCTTTTATTTACCTGAGGATGTAGTAGTTGCTACAGCAGTCAGCGCCGAAGCAGAATACAAAGAAGTTACGGTTCAGGAAATTCCGGCAGATTTGATGATTGTGGATATAGGACCGGAAACAAGGCAAAAATATGCTCAGATTATTGCTGAGGCCAAAACAGTTGTCTGGAATGGGCCCATGGGAGTTTTTGAGCTAGACAACTTTGCCCAAGGAACTATAGCAGTTGCACAGGCTATGTCTAAGCTGCAAGGGCAAGGCACAACAATTATTGGCGGCGGAGATTCTGCAGCTGCCGTGGAAAAAGCTGGGTTAGGGGATAAAATGACTCATATCTCCACCGGGGGCGGTGCTTCCTTGGAATTCCTAGAAGGTAAAAAACTGCCCGGAGTAGAAGCGCTAGCGGATAAGTAATTATAGCCAAAGTCAGCCAAAAGCATGATCTTAGCTTGGGAATGCTTTTGGCTGATGCTGGCCCAGGGGGGATTTCTAATGAGAAGACCTTTAATAGCTGGCAACTGGAAAATGTATAAAACTGCTGCTCAGGCCAAGGAATTAATGGCCCAATTAGTACCTTTAATTGCTGATGTAAATGTGGAAGCCGTAGTTTGTCCGCCTTTTACAGCTTTAGAAACTGTTAAGAAACTAATTGCCGGTACAAAATTGGCTTTAGGAGCCCAAGATGTGTATTGGGAGGATGAAGGTGCTTTTACGGGAGAAGTTTCGGCTCCTATGTTGGCAAGCATTGGCTGCACTTATTGTATAGTAGGTCACTCTGAAAGACGCCAATATTTTGCTGAAACTAATGAAACAGTTAATAAAAAAATTAATGCTTTATTACAGCATAATTTAACACCCATTGTCTGTGTGGGTGAATCCCTGGCTCAAAGGGAACAAGGGATTACCAGAGATGTTTGCCGTCAGCAATTGGAGCAGGGTTTGGCTGGTTTGAATAAGGAAGCAGCAGCAAAGCTGGTTATAGCTTATGAACCTGTTTGGGCTATAGGCACTGGTCAAACTGCTACCGCAGACCAAGCCCAAGAGGTTATTGGCTATCTTCGCACTATTTTAGCAGAACAGTTTGGCCAGGATACTGCAGAATTAATTAGAATTCAGTACGGGGGCAGTGTAAAGCCTGGAAATGTTGCAGAATTAATGGAGAAGCCCGATATTGATGGAGCTTTAGTAGGTGGGGCCAGCTTAAAGGCAGAAGATTTTGCGGCTATTATACAAAAAAGCTGCCATAAATAAAGTGTTGGGGGGTAAATTGATTGGGCAGTAAGCCTCTGATGCTGGTAATTCTAGACGGATGGGGTATAAGTGATCAGGTAGAAGGCAATGCTTTAAAAAATGCCCAGCTGCCTTGTTATACTAGATTGAAAAGTGAATATCCCTATACTACTTTGGAAGCTTCTGGTGAATATGTTGGTTTGCCTGCAGGGCAAATGGGAAATTCAGAAGTAGGTCACTTAAATATGGGTGCCGGAAGAGTAGTATATCAGGAATTAACTAGAATTAACCGAGCAATTAAGCAAGGGGATTTTATGGAAAATAAAGCTTTGGTGCAAGGAATCCAAAGTGCTAAAGAAAAGGGTCAAGCAGTCCATTTTATGGGACTCTTATCAGATGGAGGAGTACATAGTCATATTGAGCATCTTTTTGCCCTTTTAGACATGGCCAAAAAAGCTGATGTTAAAAAAGTCTATGTACATGCTTTTTTAGATGGCAGGGATGTATCTCCAACCAATGCCAAAGAGTATATTGTACAATTAGAACAAAAAATGAAAGAACTTGGTGTTGGCACCATTGCGACAGTTATGGGCAGGTTCTATGCCATGGACCGGGATCGGCGTTGGGATAGAACAGCACAAGCTTATGGGGCTATGGTTGAGGGCACAGGCAAAAAAGCAACTATGGCTGTAGCTGCAGTAGAACAGTCTTACGATTTTAAAATAACAGATGAATTTGTGGAACCAACGGTAATTGTCGATGAAAAGGGAAAACCTAAAGGTTTAGTTTCACCAGGGGATACTCTCATCTTTTTTAATTTCAGAGCGGATCGAGCCAGACAAATTACCAGGTCCTTTATTGAACCAGATTTTACAGCTTTTGTACGGCCTAAGGGTTTTCTGCCTCTGCACTATGTCTGCTTTACTCAATATGATTGTACTTTTAAGGCGCCAGTAGCCTTTCCGCCTCAGAATTTAAGAAATACTTTAGGAGAAGTTTTGAGTTCCAAGGGGTTAAAACAGGCTCGAATTGCGGAAACAGAAAAATATGCTCATGTAACTTTCTTTTTTAACGGAGGAGTCGAAGAGCCTTATCCAGGGGAAGAGAGATTTTTGATTCCTTCGCCGAAAGTTGCGACTTATAACTTAAAGCCGGAAATGAGTGCTTTAGAGGTAACGGATAAGGTAGTAGAGCTGCTAAAGTCTCAAGAATATCAATTTATTGTTTTAAATTATGCTAACCCTGATATGGTAGGGCATACGGGTTTTTTAGATGCTGCGGTTCAGGCTTGTGAAATTGTAGACAAATGTTTAGAAAGAATAGTTGCTGTAGCTCAAAGTGTTGGTGGAACCATAGTGGTTACTGCAGACCACGGCAATGCGGAAAAGATGATTGACCCAGAAACACAGGAACCTCATACAGCCCATACCCAGGATCAGGTCCCCTTTGTGCTTGTGGGAGAAAAGTTTAAAGATCAAAACATTAGCTTAAGAAAAAAAGGCTCTCTGCAAGATATAGCTCCTACTATTTTAGAGGTTCTAGCTGTAGAAAAGCCAAAGGAAATGACAGGAGAAAGCTTAATTATTAGGAGGTTTTTTTAATGCCCACAATTACTGATGTTTTTGCTAGAGAAATTATTGATTCCAGAGGAAACCCAACTGTTGAAGTAGATGTCTATTTAGAAGACGGTTCTATGGGCAGAGCGGCTGTTCCCTCTGGAGCTTCTACAGGTGCTTATGAAGCTGTCGAACTGCGGGATGGCGATTCCGGCAGGTTTTTAGGCAAAGGGGTTATGGATGCTGTTAATAATGTCAATGCTGTTATTGCCCCTGAAGTAGTAGGTATGGAAGCTCTTGACCAAGTTGGAGTTGACCAAATGCTCTTAGAGCTAGATGGTACTCCAAATAAGTCTAAGCTAGGGGCCAATGCAATTTTAGGTGTTTCCTTGGCCGTAGCTAAAGCAGGAGCAGATTCTTTAAGCCTACCTCTCTACCGCTATATTGGTGGAGTCAATGCTAAGCAGTTGCCTGTTCCCATGATGAATATCTTAAATGGGGGTAAGCATGCTGATAATAACGTGGACATTCAAGAGTTCATGATTATGCCCGTTGGTGCTGAAAACTTTGCCGAAGGTTTGAGAATGGGAGTTGAAGTATTCCACAACTTAAAAGCTGTTTTAAAAGGCAAAAGGTTGAACACTGCCGTTGGCGATGAAGGTGGTTTTGCACCAAACCTTGGCTCTAACGAAGAAGCATTAGAAGTTATTATGGAAGCAATTAAAAAGGCTGATTATGAAGCAGGAAAAGATATACTACTAGCTTTAGATGTAGCTGCCACAGAACTTTATAAAGATGGCAAGTATATATTAGCAGGGGAAAATAAAGAACTTTCCACAGGACAGATGATTGATTTTTACGCAGATTTAACCAGCCGTTATCCCATTATTTCCATTGAAGATGGATTGGCTGAAGATGACTGGGATGGTTGGAAAGAACTTACTTCCCGTCTAGGCAAAGAAGTTCAACTAGTTGGCGATGATTTATTTGTGACTAATACAGAGAAATTACGCCGCGGAATTGAAAACGATACTGCTAATGCCATTTTAATTAAAGTTAACCAAATAGGTACTTTAACAGAAACTTTAGATGCTATTGAAATGGCCAAAAAAGCTGGCTATACAACAATTGTTTCCCACCGTTCCGGAGAAACAGAAGATACAACAATTGCGGACATAGCTGTGGCAACAAATGCAGGCCAAATCAAAACAGGTGCACCTTCAAGAACTGACCGGGTTGCTAAATACAACCAATTATTAAGAATCGAAGAAGAGCTTGATTATCTGGCTCAATATTTTGGAAGCAAAACCTTTTATAATTTGAAGAAGTAAATTCCATTCAAATCTAATTCAGTTGTTTTAGGAAGTGTATTGTGCTAAAATAAATATATTTGGAGCGGTAAACAGGAGGTGAAGTTAGTGAAGGTTGCTTTATCAGTTATTCAGGTTTTAATGGCACTAGGTGTTATCTGTACTGTTTTACTTCAGTCAGGTAAAAGTGCCGGGCTTTCCGGTTCAATTGCTGGAGGTGCTGAACAAATTTTTGGTGCCAAAAAGAAGAGCCTTGATAGTTTACTTAGTAAAATGTCTACAATTTTTGCATCCTTATTCCTTATTTTTTCACTCCTTTTATCGATCCTTGAATAGTATTTAATTTGAGAACTTATTAAGTGTTGGGTTTAGAGCCCAGCACTTTAGTTTTATTTCACCCTAATTATGTAAAATGTTTTAGGAAGATGTCTTTGGCAATGAACAGAGCGGAAGCATAATAAGTTTATAATTCTATAAAATGGTGATACTAAGAATGCGGTGGCTAAAATTTACTATTTGCAGCCGCTAATTTTTTAGAATTAAAGAGAGGCATGACTATGGATCGTGAAGAACTATTGCAATATATGCAGGATAGTACATATAAGCCGCTGACGGCGGAAGAACTTGTTTCTAATTTAGAGATTAAGGATGTTAAGACTTTTCTTAATCTATTAAAAGAACTTGAAGAAGAAGGTTTTATTGTCTTAACTAGAAAAAATAAATACGGATTGACAGAAAAAATGGGCCTCATTGCCGGCAGGGTTCAAGGCCATCCTAAAGGATTTGCTTTTTTGCTGGCCGATGCGCCCCATATTTCCGATATTTTTATTAGTCCCGAAGACTTAAATGGTGCTATGCACAATGACCGGGTTTTAGTTCGCCTGAATAAAAAATCCGCTTTTAACTTTAAGCCCGAGGGTGAAGTAATTAGAATTTTAAAAAGAGCAAACCAACAAATAGTTGGCTATTTCGAAAAGTCTAAAAACTTTGGTTTTGTGGTTCCTGACGAAAAAAGGATTGGTCACGATATCTTTGTAGCTATAGATGATACAAAGGGCGCCCAAAACGGGGATAAAGTAGTGGTAGAAATTACTCGTTGGCCGGAAAAACGCCGGAACCCAGAAGGACGCATTGTAGAGGTGCTAGGAAAAGCAGGAGCTGCCGGTGTAGACGTTTTATCTATTGTCCGTAAATATCAGCTGCCGGAAGAGTTTCCCCCAAAGGTTATCCAGGAAGCTGAGGAAATTCCTTCCACAGTAAGTCCGGAAAGCTTAGAAAATCGCCGGGATTTGAGAAATGTACCTATGGTAACTATTGACGGTGCTGACGCTAAGGACTTAGATGATGCTGTCTCCTTATCTATTTTAGAAAACGGCAACTATTTACTTGGAGTACATATCGCCGATGTAAGTTACTACGTACGGGAAGGAAGCAAACTGGACCAAGAAGCATATAATAGGGCTACAAGTGTCTATTTAGTTGACCGGGTCATTCCCATGCTCCCACCTAAATTATCCAATGGCATCTGCAGCTTAAATGCTGGTGTAGACAGATTGGCCATGAGTGCCCAAATGGAAATTAACCCCCAAGGACAAGTTGTTAAATACGATATTTTTCCATCTGTTATTCATATTGACGAACGAATGACTTACGATAATGTACGAAAAATATTAGAGGAAAAAGATGAGGAATTAAGCAAACGCTATGCTCCCTTTGTAGTTACTTTTCAAAATATGGCAGCCTTGGCCAATATTTTAAAAGAGAAGCGCCTGGAAAGAGGAGCGGTTGATTTTGATTTTCCCGAAAGCAAGGTGAAATTAGATCAACAAGGTAAACCTATGGAAATTGTCAAAAGAACCCGTAGTGTGGCTGAAATGATTATTGAAGAATTTATGCTTTGTGCCAATGAAACAGTAGCCCAACATATGTATTGGCTGGAAGCACCTTTTGTTTACCGGATCCATGAAGAGCCTGATTTAGATGATTTAACAGATTTAAATGAATTTCTCCATGGCTTAGGGTATCATCTTAAATTTAACGATGAAATTCATCCCAGGGCTTTTCAAGATATTGTCGCCAAGGTCCAGGGCAGGCCGGAAGAAAAAGTTGTCAGCACTGTTTTGCTGCGGACCATGAAACATGCAAAATATGCTCCTGACTGCCTGGGCCACTTTGGGCTGGCGTGCCCTTACTACTGCCACTTTACTTCACCAATTAGAAGGTACCCGGATTTGGTAATACATCGAGTCATTAAAGAATACTTGGAAAATGGTGAACCAAATCCGAAGCGTTTAGCTAAACTGGAAAAATTAATGCCTGCTTATGCTGAACAGTCCAGCCTGCGGGAAAAAATAGCTGAAGACGCAGAAAGGGAATCTGTCGACTTGAAAAAAGTGGAATATATGGAACGTTATCTGGGAGAAATATTTCCGGGAGTCATAAGCAGCGTAACTTCCTTTGGCCTATTTGTAGAGCTGGACAACACCGTGGAAGGATTAGTCCATGTTTCCACACTGACAGATGATTATTACCAATTTTTAGATAAGCAGTTAGCCCTTTTAGGAGAACATACCCATAAAACTTATAAAATTGGCGATCGTGTTATGGTTCAAGTAAGTAAAGTTAATACTTTGGAAAGACAAATCGATTTTGAGCTCATAGGGATGGCAGAATAATATAATATACATGCTGAAAACTACTTGACTAAATAGCAATTTATCTGTAGGATAAACACAAAGATTATTATTTTTGTGGAACAAAGGCGTTCCCGAACCTATTAAGGGTAAGGGTGTGCCTTTTTTTATTTCCTAAGTAGAGGGAAGTGTGGAAAATGTTGCTAAAAGAAGGTCAGGTAAGGATACCGTCAGGTTGTGCTATTTCCGGAATCTTTAGTAAGAAAGGCAGAAGGCTGCGAGGAGATAAAATTGTTAAATCCATATCGGTTATGCACGATCGCTCAAACGGTTTAGGAGGTGGATTTGCCGGCTACGGCATTTACCCCGAATATAGTGATTTGTATGCGCTCCATGTATTTTTTGATAGTAATGAGTCTAGGGAAGAAACGGAAAGGTTTATTAACAGATATTTTGATGTAATTAACTTAAGCCGTATTCCGACGCAAAAACATCCCCGAATAACTGATGCACCTCTAATCTGGAGATATTTTGTTGCTCCTTTGCATGGAAAACTGGAGGAAAGTCAGTTACAAGAAAAAGAATATGTGGCAAGGTGTGTCATTAAAATCAATACCCAAATTGATGGCGCCTATGTCTTTTCCAGTGGAAAAAATATGGGCGTTTTTAAAGCCGTAGGCTTTCCGGAAGATGTTGGAGCTTTTTATCGATTAGAGGAGTATGCCGGCTACTGTTGGACGGCCCATGGCAGATACCCTACAAATACCCCTGGTTGGTGGGGAGGTGCTCATCCCTTTTCCCTTTTAGATTATACCATAGTGCATAATGGGGAAATATCATCCTATGATGCAAACCGCCGTTTTATAGAGATGTTTGGTTATAAGTGTACTCTCCTGACGGATACGGAAGTCATAACTTATATTTTTGATTACTTGAACCGTCGTCAGGGGTTAAACCTTATTGACATAGCATCCATTATTGCTGCTCCCTTTTGGGATGAAATCGACAGGATGCCCAAAGAAAGCAGAGAAAAATTCTCTGCCTTAAGAACCATTTATGCAAGCTTGCTGATTACAGGTCCTTTTTCAATTATTTTAGGCTATGAAGGCGGAATGATGGCGTTAAACGATAGACTAAAACTTCGCTCAATGGTGGCAGCAGAAAAGGACGATCTGGTACTGGTGGCAAGTGAAGAATGTGCTATTCGAATTATTTGCCCTGAGGTAGATAAAATCTGGAGTCCAAAGGGAGGAGAGCCTGTGATCGCATCACTTTCAGGAGGGAAAGCAAATGGGAATTAATTATCTAACACCGCAATTTGAAGTTGTGCGGAAGGAAAAGAAATGTATTAAATGCCGCGTCTGTGAAAGACAGTGTGCCAATGATGTCCATAGTTATGACGCTGAAACTAATGAAATGGTGGCAGATGATAGTAAATGTGTTTGTTGTCATAGATGTGTAGCCCTTTGCCCTACTCAGGCCTTAAGGATTAGAAAATATCAGCATGAATTTCGTGAAAACCCAAACTGGACTAAACAGGCCATTACTGAAATCTATAAACAAGCTGATAGCGGAGGAGTACTGCTATCTTCCATGGGTACTCCTGCAGCTCATCCAATTTATTGGGACAGACTGTTGATTAATGCCAGTCAGGTAACTAATCCTTCCATTGACCCTTTAAGAGAGCCTATGGAGACACGGGTATATTTAGGTGCTAAGCCTGAAAAGTTAGCTTTTAACAGCGATGGAACCTTACAAGAAAAGCTGCCTCCTCATTTATTTTTAAATGTGCCGATTATGTTTTCAGCCATGTCCTATGGTTCTATTAGCCGCAACGCCCACGAAAGTATTGCTAGGGCTGCAGAAGAATTAGGCACATTTTATAACACTGGGGAGGGCGGCCTGCACAAAGATTTTTATAAATATAGCAGTAATACAATTGTGCAGGTAGCTTCGGGAAGGTTTGGAGTTCATAAAGGATATTTAGATGCCGGTGCAGCTATTGAAATTAAAATGGGACAGGGTGCAAAGCCTGGCATTGGCGGCCATTTACCAGGTGAAAAAGTTGGAGAAGACGTTTCCAAAACTAGGATGATACCTCTAGGCTCCGATGCAATTTCACCAGCCCCGCACCATGATATTTACTCTATTGAGGATTTGCGACAGCTGGTTTACTCACTAAAAGAAGCTACAAATTACAAAAAACCTATTATTGTCAAAGTGGCTGCAGTCAACAATGTAGCTGCTATCGCCTCTGGAATTGCCCGCTCTGGTGCAGATATTATTGCCATTGATGGGTACAGAGGTGGAACCGGTGCTGCTCCTACTAGAATCAGAGACAATGTAGGTATCCCAATTGAGTTTGCTTTAGCCTCCGTAGATCAGAGATTAAGAGATGAAGGCATTAGAAATAAAGTTTCTTTGGTTATTGGAGGAAGTATTCGCAATAGCGCTGACATTGTTAAAGCCATTGCTCTAGGGGCTGATGCAGTGTACATTGGTACGGCCGCTTTAATTGCATTAGGCTGCCATGTTTGCAGAAGCTGCCACTCTGGTAAATGCAACTGGGGCATTGCCACTCAGCGCCCGGACTTAGTTAAAAGGTTAAATCCCGATATTGGGTATAAACGTTTGGTCAACCTAGTCAGTGCTTGGGACCATGAAATTAAGGAAATGCTGGGAGGCATGGGGATTAATGCTATTGAAAGCTTAAGAGGCAATCGCCTTATGCTGCGGGGCATTGAACTAAATCAGAAGGAATTGGAAATACTCGGCGTGCAACACGCCGGTGAATAAAGGGCGGTGTGGATATGGAGAAGATATACGTAAATGAAGATCGGTGTATTGGCTGCCACCTTTGTGAGTATTATTGTGCTTTTGCCCATAGCGGCAAAACAGATATGGTTAAAGCTTTTGCCGCCGGACAAAAACCATCACCTAGATTAGTAATTGAAGAGCAGGATAATATTAGCTTTGCAGTTTCCTGCAGACATTGTACAGATCCCTTATGCGTGAAATCTTGCTTGACAGGAGCAATGGAAATTAACGAAGAAGGAAAAGTATTTGTAGATGAAACAAGATGCGTGGGCTGCAACACTTGTATTCTAGTCTGCCCTTATGGTGCTATTTTACCAGGAGACGGCAAAGTGGTTAAAAAATGTGACTTGTGCACTAGTTTTGGCAAACCAATCTGTGCTGAGAAGTGTCCAAATTTGGCAATTGTATATGAGGAAAGGGGGGAAGTCTAGTGCATTATGTGATTATTGGCAACTCAGCAGCTGCTATAGGGTGTGTAGATGGTTTAAGATCCATTGATAAATCATCTTCTATAACAATTGTTTCAGCAGAAAAATACCATACTTATTCCCGCCCGCTGATTTCATATTGGTTAAACGGTAAAGTGGATACGGATAAGATGTATTACCGCAAAGAGAATTATTACCAACAAAATGGCTGTACCACAATTTTAGGTAAAAAAGCTGTGGAAATAGATGCTGATAAGAAAGAAATTAAGCTGGAAGATCAGCAATGTTTAAAATATGACAAATTGTTAGTTGCAACAGGTTCTAAGCCGGTAATTCCACCAATTGAAGGTTTAGACAGTGTAAAAAACCTCTTTACGTTTTTTACCTGGGACAGCGCGCAAGACCTGAAAAAGGCTGTAGGAAAAGATTCCAGAGTACTGATTCTCGGCGCCGGATTAATCGGCTTAAAAGCTGCGGAAGGTCTGCGTGATTTGTGTAAAAAAGTTACTGTAGTTGACTTGGCCAACCGGATTTTACCCAGCATTTTAGATTTGGACGGAGCTGAGTACGTAGAAAAGCATTTGGAGGAGCAGGGAATCAGTATTGTCTTAAACGACGCTGCCGTAAAATTTGCTCAAGATACTGCAACCTTAAAAACAGGGAAAGAAATTGAGTTCGACATTTTGGTAGTAGCAGTTGGCGTGGAACCAAATACTATTCTGCTGCAAAATGCAGGGGCTTTGGTAAAAAGAGGGATTTGGGTCGATCCACAGCAAAAAACCTCTCTGCCTGACATTTTTGCTGCCGGGGATTGCGTAGAGAGTTATGATATTTCCTCCCATGAGTCGAAAGTACTAGCGCTGCTGCCCAATGCCTATATGCAAGGTCAAATTGCCGGTATGAATATGGCAGGGAAAGATGAAAAGTATACAAAGGCCATCCCTATGAATGCAATTAGTTTCTTTGGCCTGCCGATGATAACGGCAGGCTCCCTCCAAGGCAAGGAGCTAGTTGCTAAGGGACAAAATTACTACAAAAAATTAGTTTACGCCGATGGCTTATTAAAAGGCTATATTTTAATTGGTAATATTGAGAGAGCAGGAATTTATACTTCTTTAATTAGAGAACAGATCCCCTTGAAAAAGATAAATTTCGATTTGCTTAGTATAAAACCACAGCTGCTTGTTTTTGATGAGAGAACTAGAAAAGAAAAATTAGCTGGAGGTGATAAAAAATGATTATAACTGCGGGTGAAATTTATTACTCCGAACTTAATAGACAGATAAAAGAAAGTTCCGACCATGAGATTACTTTAAAAAATGTACTGGGGCAAAGATACATTGGGTGCGGCTGTATGGATAAAAACATTGAAATTCATGGCACTTCTGGAAATGCTTTAGGTGCGTACATGAGCGGAGGAAGTATTGAAGTCTTTGGAAATGCCCAAGATGCAACTGGGGATACAATGAATGATGGCCAAATTATTATCCACGGCAATTGCGGCGATGCAACGGGCTATGGAATGAGAGGCGGAGAAATTTATATCCAAGGCAACGCAGGCTACCGGGTTGGCATCCATATGAAAGAATATCAAGACATTAAGCCTGTTTTAGTTATTGGAGGAAAGACTGGAGATTTCTTAGGAGAGTATCAAGCAGGAGGAATTATTCTTGTTTTAGGATTAAACGAGGACAGAGGAAACCCTGTAGGAAACTTTTGCGGTACGGGGATGCATGGAGGCACAATTTATATCAGAAG
This sequence comes from Bacillota bacterium LX-D, assembly GCA_031628995.1. NCBI lineage: Bacteria > Bacillati > Bacillota > Bacillota bacterium LX-D. Next base: position 76,618 of record JAVLUO010000010.1, read on the forward strand.
TGATAGTCCTCCTGCCAATTTGCCTAAGCAGGTAAATGTTTGCGATGTGTCGAATAAGGATTTGGAAATAATTAAAAAGTATGTGCGAAAATATTGTGAATTTTTTAACGTAGCGGAGAGTAAAGTGTTACCATCTAAATTTATTAAATTAGTAGCCAATACTAAAAATCCTTATAAGCAATTGTATACACACAACTAGGCTGCATATACTTTTAAAAATGGCTTAAATTAGACCGAAAGGGGTGTCTGAATATGCCGAATTCAAAAGAAGATGTTTTACAAATAGTTAAGGAAAATGATGTAAAATTTATTAGATTGCAGTTTACCGATATTTTAGGACGAATGAAAAATATCGCCATTACTGCACAGCAGCTTCCTAAAGCATTTGAGCAAGGAGTCATTTTTGATGCCTCTTCCGTAGCTGGTTTTACTGGAGTAGAAACTTCAGATATGTACCTTTTTCCAGATCCTACAACAATTTCTATTATGCCTTGGCGGCCTCAACATGGAAAGGTTGCCAGAATAATTTCTGATATTAAAAACCCAGATGGTTCATATTTTGCAGGAGATCCAAGGTACATTTTAAAGAGAATGGCCCAAAAGGCCAAGGACTTGGGTTATACCTTTAACGTAGGTCCTGAATGCGAATTCTTTCTCTTTCATACTGATGCTGAAGGCAGGCCTACAACGAAGACTCATGATACAGCCAGCTATTTCGATTTGGCACCAATCGACCTAGGAGAGAATGCCCGTCGGGAAATATGTATGGTTCTCGAAGATATGGGCTTTGAAATTGAGGCTTCTCACCATGAAAACGCCGCTGGACAGCATGAAATTGATTTTAGATATGATGATGTCTTAACATCTGCTGATAATATTATGACCTTTAAAATGGTTGTGAAAGTCATTGCCCAGCGTAATGGGCTCCATGCTACTTTTATGCCTAAACCTTTGCAGAATGCCAGTGGTTCAGGTATGCATATTAATATGTCTTTATCTAAAGAAGGGAAGAACTTGTTTGAAGCAGGGGATGATAACCAAGATATTTCCGCTGCTGCCAAAGCTTTTTCCGCTGGGGTATTAGAGCATATAAAAGGCATAACAGCTCTGGCCAACCCGCTGGTAAATTCTTACAAAAGATTAGTTCCTGGCTTTGAAGCACCTGTGCATATTGCCTGGTCTCATATGAATAGAAGCCCATTATTACGCATTCCGGCAGTAACTGGTGAGGCAACTAGGATCGAACTTAGAAGCCCTGACCCTGCTTGTAATCCGTACCTTACTTTAGCTGTAATCTTAGCAGCAGGTTTGGATGGAATGGAAAAGGGGTTAACACTGCCGCCTGCTGTAGATGTTAACATTTATGATTTATCCGCTAAAGAAGAACAGTCTTTAGGATTAGAAAAGCTTCCCTCTAACTTGCTTTTGGCTTTAGAGGAAATGAAAAAGGACGATTTAATTAGACAAGTACTAGGTGAACACACTTTCCATAAGTATATAGCAGTTAAAGAAAAAGAATGGGCAGCATATGATAACCACGTACATCCTTGGGAAACTGACAGTTACCTTACCGCATACTAAGTTTCTTTTTGCCGAAACCCTGTTCAAATGGAGGTGGTGCCTATGATTTCAGGGAGCGTTTTAGTAGTATGCGGTAAAGCCGAATATGGAGACGAAATTGCCGCGTTAATGCTGCACCAAGGATTTAGTTCTGCAGAGAGTGCTCTATCGGCTAACGAAGCTAGAAGAAAATTAAATTCTCTTGAACCTGATTTACTCATAGTAAATACACCTCTACCAGATGAACAGGGGAAGGATTTTATTCTCGATATTGCAGAAAAGACTGATGCAGGAATTCTGGTATTGGCTAAACATGAATATTTAGACGAAATGCAGGATGAGCTGGAAAAGGTGGGAGCACTGATTCTTCCCAAACCTATTTCTAGAATAATTCTAGCTCAAACAGCTCGTTTTGCCGACAATATGCGCAAATCAATCATTGGATTAAAAAACCAAAGAGATGATCTGCAGAAAAAGATGGATGAACGGAAAGTAATTGAAAAAGCTAAATGGCTCCTGGTGGAGAAACTTAGCATGACAGAGCCCCAGGCAAATAGATATATTCAAAAAAGAGCAATGGATTTAAGATTAAGCCAATTTAAAGTAGCCCGGGAAATAGTTCATAATTATGAATAAAAGGTAGTATTATGCGAACTACTATTTTTAAGAATAACGCCGCACAGTGAAATTAAATTGTGCAGCGTTTTTTAAATTTGAAAATTAAAAAACAATATGCTATGGTAGTAAGAAAAAGAGGGTGGATTTTTTCCGGCTGTTGCAGAAAATGAAATTATGGCCATCTAGAAATGGAATTATGTATGGAATTAAGTCCATAGTGGAAAAAGGAAGCTGTGCTGAAATTACAACTCATTGTAATAAAACATTTATGGTGCCGAACTCCAAAAACAGCCGGGCAGCTAGATAGCTGCGTAATAAATGGATGGCAGGTACTTGCCCTAAATGTAAAATACCTGCTTGGAAGATGGAAAAGTATTCAACGACTGTTTTTACTCAAAATTATGGTTCCCAGCTGAATGAAAAGAAGGAAAGTTAGGTGTATTGTTAATGCCTGAAAAAAAGATAAAGGTAGTTTCTGAAAACCGCAAGGCCAGGCATGAATATTTTATCGAAGAAACTTATGAAACAGGATTGTCTTTAACGGGGACGGAAGTTAAATCTTTGCGGGCAGGTAAAGCCAATTTACAGGATAGTTTTGCCCGCATAGAAAATAACGAGGTTTTTATTTATAACATGCATATTAGTCCTTATGAACAAGGCAACCGTTTTAACCATGATCCCAAAAGAACCAGAAAACTATTAATGCATAAAAGCGAGATCAGACGCTTAATCGGTAAAACTAAGGAAAAAGGTTTAACTTTAGTGCCTTTGAAGATATATTTCAATCCTCGAGGAAAAGCTAAACTGGAGTTGGCCCTAGCCAAAGGTAAAAAACTCTACGACAAAAGAGAAGCTATGGCAGCCCTGGATGCTAACCGGGAAATTGCTAGAACATTGCGGGATAGGGAAAAAGGAATATAAATGATATCGTCTATACTTTAGTATAGATTATTTTGCAATTTTGTTCTACATGTGCTACAATAATATAGCTTAGGATAATTAAATATGGGGGCGTACTGGTTTCGACGGGGGTCGTATTGGCATGAGTAGCCAGGCGGGGTTCCATTAGCCCGTAATACGGTGGACCTTAAATTAAACGCAAAAGATAATTACGCTTTAGCTGCCTAAGGCAGCCTAACCTCTTACCTACTGTTCCTGCGGTGTAGGATAAGGGGACAACTTAGCAGGATACTCTAAATCAACTGTCTGCTAGATTTAGGGGAACTTAAGCGGACTAGCTCAACAGAAATCCTGTTCCTGGGAGTTCCAAGGGCGAATTTTAAAACAGGAACTATCCTGGTAGAAGCTCATGTGGGTATACTTTCGGACAGGGGTTCGATCAACAAATAGGTCGCCCTGCACGGTGACGTGCAGGTGAAAACCTGGCTTTATCGGTGAAAGCTCAGCGCATAATGGCGGTGCCAATACCGAGTGGTATGTGGGGTAACCCAACAGCCACGTATCGACTCATAGGCTGCCGTTAGTGGCAGTACTAGGATGCGTTAATACGCATAATACGCCAGGGGGCTTGGAAAACCAAGTCCAAGATATAGTCAGCGCCGGTATGAAAGTGCTGGATCACGTGTCCCCTCGCCTCCACCATTTACATTTATATGTAAAAAAGAGGATAAGGTTTATGTCCACCTTATCCTCATAAACTTATACGGATTCTACATAAGTGTTAATGATTGTTTTTAAATCATTAGCACTTTTATTATTTATAGCTGTTATGTCTTTAATGAGATATTGTTCTATGAGTTTTCACCTCCTCTTTATCCAAGGGCAGTACAGTCCTCGGTAAAAATCCATCACCGTGCCTGTAGACAGAGGGGAGTAAATAACCTTGTAAAGTGAAGGATTTAGGCTTAAAGCAAAGTTTCTAAGAGCAGAGGTTTTACCGGCACCAGGCACGCCTGCTACTACACCAATACCCCTTGAGTCTTTAAGGTAATTAAGCCGTGCGAAGGCTAGTGGAGGATGGAATATTAACGATTTCCAACTGTCTTTATCAAACGGAAATGTAATTTTATCTAATAGTGGCAATGGAGAATCAAATACCTTTAGTTATACATCTCCATCTACATGGAAACCAGTATTAGAAACATCACCAACATTATACGTAGGTGCAATACAGAAATGTACAATTAAAAGAATTACCGGATCTAGCTGGAGTTTTAGTTTTAATAATGGTTGCTAAAACTATCTTCTTAAAATATAATTATAGTAGCAATTAGAAGGCAAGGTGATGCTATGAAACAATTTTTAATAGGGACTGCTATATTGGTTTTAGTTTTAGTGATTTCGCTTATTAAAAAAGATATTAACTTAGCATTTAACCTATTGTCTATTATAAGTATAGCTGGAATAATATTTCAGGATTATTTTTGGGTGTTTTTAACAGTGGAGATAGAATAAGAGCAAATACTTCCAACGAAACACAAGAAGATAAATCCTTTAGAAATAAAACAGCAGCATCTATCTTTATTTTTTCTTTACCAAGTATAATTGGCTCCATTATTTTGTATTTATAATGTTTTAGGTATTACTAACGGAAAAATCAAATACACAAAATAATTAACACTCCCATGCAGGCAGCTTCTTCCCGGCATCTTAAGCATCTTCGAGTAAACGAAATTATATGTAAGCCTCTCTATCCATTTATCTTAGAGGATTGACTTATCTACTTCATCGTAAAAGGATAAGACATTCATTTCATGTTCTTTCTTTGCTTCTAGATTTTCGCCATGCCCCACTCCTGGTATCAGAACCTGTTTAGCGCCAGGTATTAAATCTGCCATAGCTTTTTGAAGTTCTGGCCTTGTTAAAACATCGGCATCGCCGCCAATTACCAGTGTGAGGCAGTTTATTTTGTCCAAATAAGGTCTGTTATCTAAATCAAAAAGCCCTTGTAATATTCTTATCATTCTTTCGGGATTTTTAGGTTTAGGAATAAGATGTATAAGTGGAAAAGCCCATTTATATTTTCCATAATATTTTGGGGTAAAGGTTTTAACTATACTATCGACATACAGCTTATACCATTTCCAATTCTTACACCAATCCACCCATTGGAGGAGAATTTTATTAAACTTTTCGTCTACATGGGCCATTGTCTCTCCCAATACAAGACTTCTTATTCTCTTAGGATAGTCAATTGCAATCCATTGTCCTATAGGCCCACCCGCCGAATTCGTTTCAATATGTGCCCTATCAATCTTAAGTTCATCCATAGCCCAAACATAATCCTTTGCCAAGTCTCTTACTGTGAATCCCTGTGGAATAGGCTCCCTTCTACTCATGATGATAAGTCTATGATTATTTGCATAGGTCTTAAACATCTTTGCTAGAAGATAGGGAAAAGGAATTTTGCCTACAGTATAAAGACCGTCTTCTGCACCGGGTATAAAAATTATGGGAGTCCCGTCTCCCAATAGATCAACGTATTCAATAACTGCATTATCAATAGTTATTAGTGTTGATGACTTATATTTTGGTGTAAGCAAATACATCACCCATCCGATTCTTTTTTATATTCAACCTCAACACCTAATTTTATAAATGTCAGCGAATAATAGGAAAGGTTAAAAAAACTACTGTCTGTTACGGTAGGGTTTTTACTAGTAAAGGCTAACTTTATTTCCGCATAAAGAAACGGTGGGCCGGCTAATGTCATGCGCCCTCAGGTTTTTCACTTCCGCGCTTATAGCATTCTTTGTCCTCACGGGCTCCGGGATTATCCAATATGACTATTATTGGAGCATTGGGATTGCCTTCACCCCATATAACCCGGGACCTTTGGCAATGTAATTCACACTTTTGACAGTTTGCTACATCTACTGGCGCAGCTTTTTCCAGCCAGATGATAGGTAAAAATGTTGACTCCATCGCAACTGCGCTCCCTAACAATTTAAGTGGCTTTAAAATTTAATTATCTATAGTTTCCCGCTCAAGAAAGAAAAATATGAGGTTAGCCCCAATTGGCGTGGCTATTTAGTTTGGCTTTGGTTAAGGATAATTTTATGCTGCAAGCGGTTTTATTGCTGCCAAGAGAGCAAACTGATTCTTGCTGCAGTCAAAAAATGGTTTAAGGAAATAGGGTCTATCTCTCCAGTAGTTTTTGACTTTTTTCCTCTTTAGGATAAACTAGTAGTTAGTATAAATAAATTGTTGATGGAGGGTAGTTATGCTGGATGCAGGCATTCTTTTTATACTGGCTGGATTAGCTGAAATTGGCGGTGGCTACTTAGTATGGCTTTGGTTAAGGGAAAGTAAACCTATTTGGTTCGGAGTGTTAGGTGCACTAATACTTGTCCTTTATGGAGTTATTCCAACTATGCAGAAGTTCCCCAGCTTTGGTAGAGTTTACGCCGCTTACGGAGGAATTTTTATAATTTTATCGGTGCTGTGGGGATGGTTAATTGACCGAAAGACACCGGATATTTATGATTGGATTGGGGCTATAATTTGTATTATAGGTGTTTCAGTAATGCTCTGGGTACCGCGGCAGTAATTAACTTGTTAATAGACAGCGGTTGCCTGTACTTCCTCTGGGCAATTATTTATTTCTGGTTTTCCTTGGATTAATTCTAGGTATCTTAAGAGTTTCATTTAATTCTGCCCTGGTTAAACTCAGGAAGCATATAAATTGCATGAAGAGTGTTTGCTTAGAGTAAGATCTTCAGTCTATATGGGAGCATCTAAAAGAAGATTATTCAGATAAAAAAGCCATTGACAAATAGTATGAGAATGTACTATACTAAACAAGCGTCAGCGGTACAAGCATAGCAGAGCGTAAATGAAAGAACAAAAACAAAAGGAAGAGCTAAGCTAAAAGGAAGTAAATACCATTGACTGACACCGATAAACATGATAGAATAATCATTGTCGTCGCCTGAGGGCGGCAGCAAAAGAAAAGCAACAACAAAGAGAGAACAGGTCTTTGAGAACTGAACAGTGGAAAAACATGCCCGATTCATTAAAGACAAAAAGCAAGAAATGAATCG
>JAVLUO010000011.1 GCA_031628995.1 Bacillota bacterium LX-D
AGTACATTAATTCTATTGAACCGCCGTATACCGAACGGTACGTACGGTGGTGTGAGAGGACGCTGAATTAATTAATTATTCAGCTCCTACTCGATTGCTTAAAATTACAAATAAGGAATCAACTATATCGTTTATGGTAATACTAGAGAGGTTTAAAAGGAGGTTTGTAAATTGAAAGTAGGAATACCAAGGTCACTTTTTTATTACTACTATTACCCTTTATGGGCGGCTTTTATCAATGAACTAGGAGGTGAAATAATTTTATCGCCACCGACTTCTAAAAAAATCCTTAATAAAGGCTTAAGTATTGCTGTAGATGAAATTTGCTTGCCAATAAAAGTATTTTATGGGCATGTAGATTATTTAATTGATAAAGTTGATTTGTTATTTATTCCACGTATTGTAAGTGTTGCCCCAAAAGAATTTATTTGTCCTAAGTTTATGGGTTTGCCCGATATGGTTAGACAAAATTTTAAGGTTTTACCTAAGGTGATTGATTTAACAGTGGACTTAAGTAAAAACCCTCTTCTTTTGGCACCTATAGTACAAAAAGTTGGTTCCTATTTCACATTAAGTTTAGAAAAAATCAACAAAGCTTGGGCTTATGCTTTACAACAGCAGCGTTATTTTAAAAAATTAAGCAAAGAATTTGTGCAGCCAGAGGAAGCCTTCAAACAACTAAACGCACAAGATACTATAAGTAAAAAATCAAAAAATAATAAACTTACTTTGGGATTCTTGGGACATGGCTATACAATTTACGATCCTTTTTTAAGTATGGAGCTGATTGATCGTTTAGAAAAGATGAATATTAAGATTTTAACTGCAGAAAGCATTGACGATAGCATAATCAATGCTTATGCAGCGAATTTGCCCAAGAAAATGTATTGGACCGTTGCTAAGAAAATTTTAGGAAGCACTTTCTACTGGTTAGAAAACAAAGCAATCCATGGACTAGTTTATTTATCTGTGTTTGGTTGTGGTCCAGATTCTCTAGTAGTCAACATGGTTCAACGTTATTGTCACCAGCAAGGATTACCTTTTCTTAATTTAACAATTGATGAGCATACGGGAGAAGCAGGTACTTTTACAAGAATAGAAGCATTCCTAGATATGCTGGAAGGAGGTTTTCAGCTTGAAGGTAACATATCCGCATATGGGCAATCTATATCTGGCAGCTAATGCCTTATTAGAAGGACTAGGCTGTGAGGTTATTATGCCGCCTTTTTGTAGTAAAAAAACTCTTAGCCTAGGAACAAAATATGCCCCTGAGTCAGCTTGTTTGCCTTTAAAAATAAATTTGGGCAATTATTTGGAGGCCATTGAAAAGGGAGCTGATACTATAGTTATGATTGGTGGAGTGGGCCCTTGTCGAATAGGCTTTTATGGTCAAACACAAAGTGATATTTTAAATGATTTAGGGAAAAATATTAAGATGGTCGTAATAGAACCTCCTGACGTTAGTTTTAAGGAAGTTTGGCAAAAGATAATGGAACTTAAAAACGCTAGTTGGGTTAAAGTAATAAAAGGAGTTCATCTGGCCTGGGAAAAAATTTATAGTGCAGATAGGCTTGAAAAATATATGGAATGGTTAAGGCCTAGAGCCATTAAGCAAGATGAAGCAGAAAAAATTTATAATGAGGCTTTGATCCTATTAGATAAAACTAAAAATATCAGGCAAGTAAAAAATATAGTTAAGAATACGTTACATAAGCTAGAAGAACTAGCAGATTATCAAGCAGAAAATATTATTAAAATTGGAATTGTTGGAGAGGTTTATACTGTTATCGAACAATATGCAAATTTACAATTAGAGCGTCAATTAGGAAAACTAGGCGTGGAAGTTGAAAGATCGATTTATCTAAGTGAATGGATAAATGATCATCTTCTGTCCGGAATATTGCCCATTAAGTCTTCAAAAAAGATTGATCAACTGGCAAGCCCTTTTTTAAACCATTTTATAGGTGGCCATGGCAAACAGACAATTAGCCATAGTGTTGATTTTGCTCGTCGAGGTTTTGATGGAATTATCCAGGTTGGCCCTCTTACTTGTATGCCCGAAATTGTGGCAGAATCAATTTTACCTGCCATTAATGAAACTTATGGTGTACCTATTATGACTATTTTTGTTGACGAACAATCGGGAGAAGCAGGTTTAAATACTCGGTTAGAAGCCTTCACAGATATGATTAAATATAAAAAAGATCTAAACTTCAAGGGGTGTGAGTTATGTCAGTCTATTTAGGAATAGATGTAGGTTCTGTAAGCACAAATATTGTAGCAATGAGTGAAGACGATAAAATACTGCAAAAAATTTATTTAAGAACCAAGGGACAACCAATTCAAACCTTACTTGAGGGATTAAAACTAATAAAAGAAAAATTGCATAATCCCGAGGTTAAAGGAGTAGGGACTACAGGTAGTGGCCGCCAGTTGGCTGCTGTTATTATTGGAGGAGATGTGGTTAAGAATGAAATTACTGCCCATGCCGTTGCAGCAGCTAAAATGGTACCCGGAGTTAAAACGGTTATAGAGATTGGGGGACAGGACTCAAAAATTATTATTATGAAAAATGGCATAGTTAATGATTTTGCCATGAATACAGTATGTGCGGCAGGGACAGGTTCTTTTTTAGATCAACAAGCTAGTAGACTAAATATCCGTATAGATGATTTTGGTTCTATTGCTTTAAAGGCTAAAAATCCAGTACGAATTGCCGGTAGATGTACAGTTTTTGCTGAATCAGATATGATCCATAAACAACAAATGGGGCATTCCTTAGAGGATATTTTAGCTGGACTTTGTGAAGCTTTAGTTCGAAATTATCTTAGTAACCTAGGTAAAGGCAAATCCCTCTTGGAGCCTGTTGCTTTTCAAGGAGGAGTAGCAGCTAACATTGGTATTAAGCATGCTTTCGAGAAAGCCCTTAGTCTTAATGTTATCGTACCACCTAACTTTGATGTAATGGGAGCAATAGGTGTTGCTTATCTAGCTAAAAGTGCCGTTCAAAATGGGAAATCCAAATTTAAAGGTTTTGATATAAGTGAAGCTCAGTTTCAAGCAAGCAGCTTTGAATGTTCTAATTGTTCAAATGCTTGCGAAGTTGTTCAGATAGCAAAAGATAAGAAAATTATTGCCCGTTGGGGAGACCGTTGTGGCAGGTGGACTGCTTTAGATAAAACCGATAAAATGATTGGCTAATTTTCACTTATTAAGCATTGTAAAGTTAATAATTTTAATATTGACATAGCAACATAATAATGCTAACATAAACCACAACAAATGAATACATTATACCTCATCCAGTGCGGTGAGGTAGAGGCGCGAAGGATCAATAGTACTTACAATGATTATGGGAAAAAAATGATTTGTAAAGAAAGGGGTATTCGCCGAAGTGCAACAGCTTACCTATCTGTTGTGCTGGGTCTGCATTTAATAAATGCAGGACTGTCATCCAGTTATTGTGTATCCTGGTTGCTGGATGGAGTGCTATCTCATGGACAGGATGGTGAGTCATGACTTTTTTGGCTATGGTTTACCATAGCCTTTTATTATTTGTAAATAAATGGCAAAGGAGCTTGGCAGATGAAATTTCACGGTACAATGAAAATCAATGAATTAGGTCACTTGGAAATTGGAGAATGTGATACAGTAGAACTTTCCAAAAGATTTGGAACTCCCCTTATTATTATGGACGAATCACAAATAAGACAAACTTGTCGAAAATACTATCATTATTTTACTGAACGTCATCAAAATACGGAAGTAATTTATGCCAGTAAAGCTTTTATTTCTCCGGCCATTTGTAAAATTATAGAGTCTGAAGGACTAGGTCTAGATGTTGTATCTGGTGGAGAACTTTATACAGCTCTTGAAGCTGATTTCCCTGCTGAAAAAATATATTTTCATGGCAATAATAAAAGTCCCCAAGAACTATCCATGGCCCTTGAAAATAAAGTTGGAAGAATTGTTATAGATAACTTTTACGAATTAGACATGCTGAACAAGCTAGCTGAAGTATTTAAAGTCAAAGCTAATATTTTATTAAGGATTACTCCAGGAATTGAGGCCCACACGCATGAGTATATCAAAACAGGGCAAATCGATTCTAAATTCGGTTTTACAATGCCTAACGGACAGGCATTGGAAGCTGTAAAAACTGCCATTAGTCTGCCTAACATTGAATTGCATGGTTTACATTGTCACATTGGATCTCAAATTTTTGAAATGGAGTCCTATCGTCATGCAGCTAAGGTAATGATGAAATTTATCCAAAAAATTAATAAGGAATTAAATTTTGTTGTTTCGGAACTTAATTTAGGCGGAGGCTTTGGCATTTATTATAAAGATGGAGACAATCCGGCACAATTAAAAAATTATGCAGAAACAGTAATTAATACAGTTAAGGACGAAGCCAGGATTAGAGGATTAGTCATTCCTAAAATAATTGTTGAGCCTGGGAGATCAATTGCGGGTCCAGCGGGGACTACAATATATTCCATAGGTTCAATTAAAGATATACCTGGTGTACGTAAATATGTAGCTGTAGATGGTGGCATGGCTGATAATATTAGACCCGCTCTTTACGAAGCAGTTTATGAAGCAATTGTAGCAAATAAAGCAAATGAACAACCTGAGGAAGTGGTTTCTATCACAGGTAAATGTTGCGAATCCGGTGATATGCTAATTTGGGATATTAAACTACCTAAAGTTGAGGCTGGCGATATACTTGCTGTTGCTTGTACTGGTGCTTATGGTTATTCTATGGCTAGCAATTATAATTCCCTCGGCAAACCTGCAGTAGTTTTAGTTAATGAAGGTGAAGCGGATATAATAATAAAAAGAGAAGCCTATAAAGATATATTAAAAAATCATGTTATTCCAGAAAGATTGAAAAATAATAAAGGTATTTCTTGCGAGTATATGAGCTAGGGCGGTTTTTGGCCGCACCTTTATTTTTGTTGAGCAGACTATAGAAAAATGATATAATCAAAAAAAATGTGGCAGGTGTAGGGTAATGGAAATTATTTGTTCACATCCTAATTTAGATTTTGATGGATTAGGAGCTATGGTAGCAGCTAAAAAAATATTTCCAGATGCTCAATTGATTTTGCCTAACAAACTAAGTCCAGTAGTACGCGACTACCTTGCTTTATACAAAGACGTTTTGCCCATTGGATCACAGAATGAAATCGTTTGGGATGAAGTATCTAAGGTTATTGTTGTTGATACGGCAAATATAGCTCGTTTAGATTTTGCTAAGAATTTAGTTAAGGACGATATAGAGTACATTATTTATGATCATCATCCGTTTAATTATAATGTAAATTCAAATGTTATTTATAAAATCGAAAATATTGGATCGGCAACTACAATCTTAGTAGAGCTTCTGCAAGCACAAAACATAGAAGTTGCGCAACATGAGGCCACTTTGTTTCTACTAGGTATTTACCAAGATACAGGATCCATGCTCTATAATAATACAACTGCTAGGGATGCCCGGGTAGTTGCTTTTTTGCTACAGAAGGGCGCTAATTTAAATACTGTTGCTTTATTTTTAAATCGCCCTTTAAGCTTTCAGCAGCAACAGCTTTATAATTGTTTGCTGCAATCAAAAGAAGAAATAGAATGGCAAGGAACGACAGTTCTACTTTGTTCTACTGAAAGTTTAGAATACATTTCCGGTTTAAATGTTGTTACTACAAGAATTTGTGAACTAGCTAATGCAGATGTTGTTATATGTGTTGTGAAGACACAAAAGCAGATTGATATAGTCCTTAGAAGTAAAACAGAATGGGCAAATGTGGATAAAATTGCAGTGGCCTTAGGGGGAGGAGGGCATCCAAAGGCCTCTTCAGTCAAATTAAAAAATAGCAATCTAGAAGATATCTTGCCTAAAATAAAAGAATTAATCAATGAAATAGTTGCTCCAAGTATTTTGGCTAAAGATATTATGTCAAATCCAGTTCGTTCCTTGGAAGCCAATTGTACTATCAATGAAGCAGCTAAAATTATGCTCCGTTATGGTCATAGTGGAATGCCTGTTTTAAATAATGATGATTTAGTTGGAATCATTTCTAGGAGAGATTTGGATAAAGCAATTCGTCATAAGCTTGGACACGCGCCAGTTAAGGGCTTTATGAGTCGAAAGGTAATATGGATAAGTAAGAATACTACTCTCGCAGCTATTCAAGATTTAATGATAAAGCATGATGTGGGACGGCTACCTGTAGTAGAAGCTGGAAAAATAATTGGAATAGTCACTAGGACTGATGTGTTAAGAGCTACATATGGATTCGACCCTGCTTTTAATGCCTACCGCGTTAAAAGTGATATTCAATTAAGTCTAACTAAAGACCCTCAGCTAAGTAATTTATTGAGGAAAATAGGTGATATTGCTCAAAAGATAAATTTAAAATGTTATTTGATTGGCGGTTCGGTAAGGGATTTAATTCTTGCTGGTCAAATTAAAGATATTGATATTGTAGTAGAAGGTAAGGCTGAACTATTAGCTGAAAAGGTTGCCCAAGAATATGGTGCAAAAATTAATAACAATCAAGATTTTGGTACTGTAACTATTTATTTACCTGATTCATGGAAAATTGACTTTGCTACGGCTCGTCAAGAGTATTACTCGAGTCCCGGTTCTTTGCCAATAGTGGAAGCAACTTCTTTAAAAGAAGATCTATATCGAAGGGATTTTACAATTAATGCACTGGCGTTAGCCCTTAATCCAGAGAATTTTGGAACATTACTAGATTATTTTTCAGGATATGAAGATTTACGATTAGGTGTAATTCGTGTTCTACATAATTTAAGTTTTATTGAAGATCCCATAAGAATTTTGCGAGCCCTTAGGTTTGCTAACAGATATCATTATACTATAGAAGAGCAGACTTGCAATTTAATTAAAGTTGCCCTTGAGCAAAAGGTATTTACAAGGATTAAGGCTAGCCGAATTTGGCAAGAAGTATATAGTCTGATTAAAAGTAGTAATTCTGTTGATTCTTTAATCAAATTGGCACAAGCTGGTTTTTGGGGTCAATTACTACCTGATAGAAAATGGGTAGAACTGTTGCCGGAAGAATGGAAAAAAGCACAGATATTAATTGATCAACTTAGAACTGCGAATTGCTTTGTTAAAGAATGGTTAATCCTATTTATAATTTTATTTTTTAGAATTGAAGATACTAGTTTAAGTAATATTATGAAATTTTGTCAAATTAAAAGAGCTGAACGACGGTGTTTAAATGAAATTAATAAATTATTAGTAATAAAAATTAACGACCAAGTATCATCTAAACAGTTAATGTATGAACTTCATTTAGTTCTTAAGGATATTATACCTGAGGTTATTATTGCACTGTCAATATTTGTTGAAGAAAAATATGGTAAAATACTTATCAATTATCTAATTAAGCGTTATCACCTGAAAATACATTTAAAAGGTAAGGATTTACTAGCTTTGGGTTTTAAACCAGGTCCTGAGATCAGTAGAACACTGATCTTTATTGAAAGTCAATTCTTAGAAGGTCGAGTTCTATGCTTGGAAGATGAATTAAATCTAGCCATGAATATTTTAAAGCTGGGAGGGAAATTATGTTTTTAACTGATTGGGTTCATTTAATCTTTAGTGTCCCAGCAATTTTAGTTGCCATTACATTTCACGAGTACGCTCATGGTAAAATGGCTGCTTTATTAGGTGACCCAACGCCGGCTGGCCAGGGAAGACTTTCTTTAAATCCCCTAAAGCATCTGGATCCCCTAGGGGCATTGCTCTTAATACTCGTTGGTTTTGGCTGGGCCAAACCGGTTCAAGTCAATCCCTTTTACTTTCGAGGTGACAAGCAAAAAGGTATGCTGTATGTTGCCTTAGCCGGTCCTTTAATGAATTTAGTATTAGCCTACCTAAGTACCGTCGCTTTAAGGATTTCTTTTGACCAATGGTACTACATTGGTATATTTTTTAATTTGTCTATGTGGTATAATACTATGTTAGCTGTATTTAATTTGATACCGTTACCACCCCTTGACGGGTTTAAAATATTGGTTGGTTTATTACCAAATAGGAATGAAATTTTGTATAAATTAGAAAGTTATGGGCCAATAATATTAATTTTATTATTAGCAACCAATGTGTTAGGAAATATAATTACTCCAGTAGTTCATGGCGTTTTGCAATTGCTGACAGCAGCTGCTGGTTTGGCCATCTACTAACTAAGTTAAAAGAAGGTGCTTAAAATGACCAAAGGGAAAATTTTTAGCGGAATGCGCCCTACAGGGAAATTACATATAGGGCATTTAAGTGTACTTGAAAACTGGATAAGTTTGCAGGATGAATATGACTGTAATTTTGGCATAGTAGATTTGCATGCTTTAACAACTGCATATGAAGATACATCTGCTATTAGAGAAAATATTTGGAATATGGCTTTAGATTGGTTAGCTGTAGGACTTGATCCTGAAAAATGCGCCATATTTATTCAATCTCATGTAAAAGAGCATATAGAACTTCATTTAATATTATCTATGCTTACTCCCCTATCTTGGTTGGAAAGATGTCCAACTTACAAGGACCAAATCAAGCAGTTTGGGTCAGAAGGTAAGGATATTTGTAATTATGGTTTTTTAGGCTATCCTGTTCTAATGGCTGCAGATATTCTTGTTTACCGGGCTAATGTAGTTCCTGTGGGAGAAGATCAACTTCCCCATTTAGAGTTGTG
The DNA here is from genome assembly GCA_031628995.1 of Bacillota bacterium LX-D. Classification (NCBI taxonomy): domain Bacteria; kingdom Bacillati; phylum Bacillota; species Bacillota bacterium LX-D. The sequence goes on from JAVLUO010000011.1 coordinate 8,724, forward strand.
CAGAGAAATAGCCAGACGTTTTAATTATCTATATAATACGGACCTATTTCCTGAGCCACAGGCAAAGCTTGCTAAGGTAGCTTTGCTGCCAGGCATAGATGGTCGTAAGATGTCAAAAAGTTATCATAATGATATAGCACTTGATGCTTCTGAAGAAGAAATTATTTCAAAAGTAAGACAAATGACTACAGATCCCGAGAGAATTCATAAAACGGATCCAGGTCATCCTGATGTATGTATAGTTCATGTCTATCAAAAATTTTATAATGCCGAATGTGTTGAAGATATTTGTTCAAGTTGTAAATCAGGTACTATAGGTTGTGTTGCCTGTAAAAAGCAATTAGCTGCTAAATTAAATGAAAAATTAAAGCCTATTCGTGAAAAGAGGGCAGAACTGGTTGCAAATCCTCAGAAAGTTAAAGAAATTTTAGCTTATGGTGAAGAAAAAGCTAAAAAGCAAACAGCTGAAACCTTAGAATTAGTCCGTGAGGTTATGAAAATTTGATTATTTAATGGTGAAATAAGTGAGTTATCATATCAGTTTAGAAATTTTTGAAGGTCCTCTAGATTTGCTTTTACATTTGATACAAAAACAAAAGCTTGACATTTACGATGTTCCAATTGCAAAAATTACTCAGCAATATTTGAACTATTTGGATACAATGCATAATCTTGATATTGAAATAGCAAGTGAGTTTTTAGTCATGGCAGCCACTTTGCTCTCTATCAAAGCTAAAATGTTACTTCCTAATCCAAGCACCGAGAAAGAAGATGAAATCAGTACTGAAGACCCTAGGGAGGAACTAATTAACCGTTTGCTAGAATATCAACAATATAAAGAAGCAGCAGTATTTTTAAGAGAACGAGGACTGTTTTTTGCTCAAAGGTATTTTAGGTCTTTAGACCACACGCTCCTTGAAGCTGTATTTTCCAAAATAAACCCATTGGAAAATGTAGAAGTCAGTGATTTATTGGCTGCTTTCAATAAAGTTTTGATCCGCCCCAAAAAAGATTTTAAACCTATTAAGCAAATTAAAAGGAAAAGTATAACTATCTCTGGACAAATTAAACTTATTCTGCAATTGCTCAATTCTAACAAAAATGGTCTAAAATTCGAGGAAATATTTCAAACTGGAGCCTCTCGTTCTGAAATAATTCTTACCTTTTTAGCTTTATTGGAACTGATCCATCTTAAAAAGGTTATAGTAGAGCAGCAAAAAAATTTTTCTCCTTTAATTTTATATTTAGCTTGAATTGTAAAGGAGGATAATGATGCTATTTAATGATGATAAAAAAGCTATTTTAGAATGTTTGCTCTTTGTTGCTGATGAACCCCTAAGTATAGCAAAATTGTCCGAAATAATGGAGTTGGGGCTAGAAGATATAATGCTGCTAATTGAAGAGATGCAGTCAGAATTGCAAAAACCTAAACATGGTTTAGAACTTATTCAAGTTGCTGATGGCTTTCGGTTAACTACTAAACCCCAGCTCTTTGGTAATATTGAAAAACTATATAAACCAAAAGCGACTGTTTTATCGCAGGCTGCGCTAGAAACATTAGCAATTATTGCTTATAAGCAACCAATAACGAGAGCTGAAATTGAGATGATTCGAGGTGTCAAGGCTGATGGGGTTTTAACAAACTTAATGGAACGTAATTTAGTGCAAGAAGTTGGGCGCAAAGATAGTCCTGGGAAGCCAATCCTTTATGGTACTACTGTCGAATTTTTGAGTTACTTTGGTTTAAAAAAAATAGAGGAGCTACCAAAACTAGAAGAACTGAATTCATTACTTCACGCAAATTGAAACAATTAAGCTGCCTAAAGGGCAGCTTTTATGATATTGAATAAGCATATGTTAATTGGGAAAATTAAACTTGTTAACTTTGGAAAAGGAGGGAGATTAAAAACGGGTTCTTTTGCCCAATTAATGCTTGCTTTAATTGTTGCGGGAATTTGCTTGTTTTGGCTACCTCTAACATTTCAAGTGTTTTATCGAAGGAAAAATAATAATGATATTTTTGAATGTAACTTATTTCTTACATCATATTGGAAAATAGCTCATTTTATCATACCCAAAATAAATTTTGATCTAAGTATTTTCCATGATAGTGTTTTAGATTTAGAAACTAAAATGCCTGAAGGGTTGGGAAAGATAGATAAGCAGCACATTCAAGTAAAAAAACCAAGAAAAATACTTCGAGATATTTTACCTAAAATTAAGGTAATAGAAAAAATTACCAAGATTCTTGTGAAAATAAACAAAAAACTTTTTAAAAAAATTGTCTGTAAAAAGCTAGTATGGCAAACTGAATTTGGGTTGGGAGATGCGGCTTTAACAGCTATATCATCCGGACTGCTTTGGAGCTTTAAAGGAAAATCTTATAGTAATATACGAAGAAATGTTAATGTGTCTTTTCGGAGACCGGTTTTGGAAGTAAAACCTAGCTTTTCTGCACAAGTGTTTAACGTAAATTTTAAATGTATATTTATTGTTCAATTAGGCCATGCTATATTTGCATTAATAAAATTTTGCATAATGATGTTACTGGCCAAAAAAAGGGGGTATGTAAAACTTGAGTGAACATCCTATTGAGGCACTTATGAAGACCGCTATGGAAAGCATTAAAGAAATGGTAGATGTGAATACTGTAGTAGGTGACCCGGTTGAAACTCCTGATGGCAGTGTAATTGTGCCAGTATCTAGGGTGAGTTGTGGATTTGCAGCAGGAGGTGGCGAATACGATACAAATAAGAATAAAGAAAGTGAAAATTCTTTACCTTTTGGCGGAGGAAGTGGAGCGGGAGTTTCCGTTCAGCCTGTTGGATTTTTAGTTGTGGGGCATCAACAAATTAGGCTCCTACCTGTAGATGGTAATGCTGTAATTGACCGGTTAATTGATATAACTCCTCAAGTTATATCTCAAGTACAGTCAATGTTTAATAAAAAGCCTACAAATGTAAATACTCAGCAACAAACTGGAGCAACGGGTCAAGGTAATATTCAATAAAAAACAGGAAGTGTGATAAAACACGCTTCCTGTTTTTTAGTTTTTCAATTGCAATAAAAACTGTTATATTAAAATAGATATATAAATCACATGTTAGGAGTTAGAAAATGGAAAAATTAATAGCGGCCCTTCTGAAAAATTATATCAAAGAATATCATATTAAAAATAATCTTAAAGAATTTTGGAGTGAGCCTTTACTTGCTTACGCTGATAGTAGGGATAAGTTGTTTACCAGCTTAAAAGAAATTGTTAGCCCTGAGCATAGATTACCTACTGATGTTTTACCCGAGGCAAAATCCGTTATTACATATTTTATTCCTTTCGAAAAATCTATTGTTGAAAGCAATATTCCAACCAGTGAAAGTTCTCGAGAGTGGGGGCTTGCCTATCTTTATACAAATCAACTAATTTTAGATGCAAATAATTTTATCAAAAATAAACTTGCGAAGTTAGGTTATATAGCTATTGTTACGCCTGCCACACATGATTTCGATGAAAATAAATTAATAAGTAACTGGTCTCATCGACATATAGCTTATATTGCAGGGTTAGGGACCTTTGGTCTGAATAATATGTTGATAACAGAAAAGGGTTCTTGTGGAAGGATAGGTAGTATAATCACTGATTTAGAGCTAAAACCAACACCCCGACAGGAAATGGAATTTTGTCTCTATAAGCAAAAAGGAATTTGTAAACAGTGTGTGAAAAGATGTATTAATGGGGCATTGCAAATTGATTCTTATGATCGAAAAAAATGTTATGAAATGTGTTTAAAAAATGCTGACAATTTGGCTAATATAGGTTTTGCTGATGTATGCGGTAAATGTTTAGTCAAATTACCATGTTCAACACAAAAGCCTTTTAAAGAAAATAGCTGAATTTTAAATCTTATATTTAACAAAAAAATCATAGTAAACAGGTGGATAAAAAATGAATAGATCAATTTCATTATGCAAAGGGGTTAGCGGCATTTATTATTCTGTCGGGGCGTATATGCTATGGGGGTTTTTACCTCTTTTTTGGAAAGCATTACAGGGTGTTCCCCCTCAGGAAATTCTCGCACATCGTATTTTTTGGTCATTTCTATTCGTGTTTATAATTTTAATATTTTCCTCTAAATGGAAACAGTTGAAACCTATTATGACAGTAAGAGGAAATTTAATTAGACTAATGTTAAGTTCTTTTTTGATTAGCGCCAATTGGTTTATTTATATTTGGGCCGTAAATGCCAATAAAATTGTGGAAACAAGTTTAGGTTATTATATTAATCCACTTTTTACTGTTTTTTTAGGAATAACAGTATTAAGAGAAAAAATAGATCTCGGACAAATAGTAGCTTTAGCAATAGCATGTATAGGAGTAATTATTATTTCCTTAGAATATGGAAAAATTCCGTGGGTTGCACTTTTATTGGCGTTAACTTTTGGGCTTTACGGTTTAATTAAAAAGTTAGTTAATGTAGACTCAACTATTGGGTTATGTATTGAAACTTTGTTTGTATTTCCGGTTGCCGCAATCTATATAATCTTTTCCCAACTATCTAGTACTGGATCCTTTGGGGTATCACTACAAGTTACCATATTTTTAATTTCTTCAGGTGTAGTTACTGCTATACCACTACTGTGGTTTGCTGCTGGTGCCAGGCGTATTTCACTTACAACACTAGGTTTTATTCAATATTTGTCTCCCAGTATCAGCTTACTATTAGGTGTCTTTGTTTATCATGAACCATTTACAAAATTACACCTGCTCAGTTTTAGCTTAATATGGTGTGCTATTTTTATTTACTCTTTTACCAGAACTAATGGTTATTTAATTCAAACTGATAGATAAGTGCGTAAATAGTTCTACCTGTAGTTAAGTAATCATAGATTTACTTATAGGGGGGATCCTTTTGGTAAATCTTATTTGGTTTTTTTTGCTTGCAGCTGGAATAATTACGGCAGGTATAAATGGGCATATCGAAGTAGTAACAAAAGCTGCCTTAGACTCAGCCAAGGATGCTGTCAATATAGCATTGGGGTTAGTAGGTATGATGGCACTTTGGCTGGGGCTGCTGAAAATTGCAGAGGAAGCTGGATTAGTAAGCTTTATAGCACGGCTTGTTAATCCGATTATGAAATTTTTATTTCCTAGTATCCCAAAAGGACACCCTGCTTTAGGGGCTATTGTTATGAATTTAAGTGCAAATATTTTGGGGCTAGGTAATGCTTCAACTCCGTTAGGTTTAAAAGCCATGCAAGAATTGCAAAAACTTAATAAAAATTGTGATGAAGCCTCAGAAGCTATGTGTACTTTTTTAGGATTAAATACTTCATGTATTACACTAATACCAGCTACCATAATTGGAATTCGAGCTGCAGCCGGTTCTACCGATCCTACTTCTGTTGTTGGTACAACGATTTTTGCTACTTCTGTTGGTATGTTGACAGCTATTTTAGCAGATCGACTTTTACGACGAGCTTTTCGCAAAAAGGCGGGGTAAAGTTATGGATTTTATTGAGCTGATTTCCCGCTGGGCCATACCACTGCTGCTCTTAGTCATTCCTTGTGTAGGCATATTAAAAGGTGTAAAAGTATATGAAGCTTTTGTCGCAGGGGCAGAGCAGGGATTTAATACGGCGATTAAAATAATTCCTTTTATGGTAGGAATGTTAGTAGCAATTGGTATTTTTCGTGCTTCAGGTGCAATGTATTATGCTGTTCAAATCCTAGAACCAATTTTAAAAATCTTTCATTTTCCGCCAGAAGTTATTCCTCTTGCTGTAATGAGACCCCTTTCCGGAGGGGGATCATTGGCTCTAGCTGCGGAATTAATTCGCACTCACGGACCAGATTCTTTTCTGGGAAGATTAGCATCGACAATGCAAGGAAGTACAGATACAACTTTTTATGTCTTAACAGTATATTTTGGATCTGTTGGCATCCGAAAATATCGGTATGCTGTTACATTAGGAATTATTGCAGATTTGACAACTTTAATTGCGGCTTTATTTATTACTAATTTAGTTTTTTCCGGTTGAAAATATCATAGAATATTTTTATTGATATAAAAGACAATTAGTTTTAACCAGCTAATTGTCCTATTTATTTTCTGTAAATTCAAGTATTATTTTATTAATAAATGTAAGTTTTTATATATCTTAGCAGGTAAAATACCACAATGGGTTTAATAATATAAACAATATATTATTAGGGATGATGAATATTGAAAGAACGCATCCAAAAAGTACTAGCTCGTGCCGGTGTCGCTTCAAGAAGGGCAAGCGAAGATTTAATTACACAGGGTAAGGTTTTTGTAAACGGAGAAAAAATAACCCAGCTTGGATATAAAGTAGATCCGGAAGAGGATGAAGTTGTTGTTGAAGGACAAAATATTAAAATAAATAAGAATAAGATCTATATTTTGTTAAATAAACCAACAGGTTATGTAACAACTCTTAAAGACCCTCAGGGTAGGAAGACAGTTATTGATTTATTAAAGGATGTGCCAACAAGATTATTTCCTGTGGGAAGGCTTGATTTAAATACAGAGGGATTATTGATTTTAACTAATGATGGGGATTTTACATATAAATTAACTCACCCAAAACACCAAGTAAAAAAAACATATATAGCACTAGTCAAAGGGATACCAGATCAGAGGGGGATAAGGCGTTTGCAAAAGGGCATTGAGTTAGAAGATGGAATGACAGCCCCGGCGATTGTAAGAATAATCCAGAAATTTAAAAATAGTGCTAAAGTTGAGGTGGTTATCCACGAGGGTAGAAACCGGCAAGTAAGAAGAATGTTAGCAGCCATTGGACATCCCGTTCTTAGTTTAAAAAGAACTAAAATAGGGAATTTAAATATTGGTAATCTAAAAACTGGAGAATACCGGCTATTAAAACCTGAGGAAGTTAGGGAATTGCTTCAATCTTAATTATTTAAGGATATTGTTTTGTGTTATTGCAAACATTATAAGGTAATAGTATTGTAAAAAGGAGGGAGTTTAATATGCCTCGTTGTTTAAATTGTGGTAATTTATCTTATTTTACTAGCAGTGCAATACCTAAAATAGTTCCTTGGAATAATGGTCCTACCTCAGGACTCGTTGCTGTTTTTAACGGTACTGAAGTTTCACATGTGGAGAATTGGGGAGCAGATTACATGCAAATTCAGGATGCTTGTAACAATCCTTATAACTTTTTTGATTCCTGTGGTTGTTGCGGTTCTTCTAATATCCTTTGGCCATAGAAATAGTTTTTTGGAGGTTTAAATCGATGAGTGAGAAACTGGAAAAAGGGTTAATTCAAGTTTATACGGGGAATGGAAAAGGAAAAAGTACTGCTGCTTTTGGATTAGCATTGAGAGCTTTAGGTTGTGGCCTAGATGTAGTTATAATCCAATTTATGAAAACTGGAATTGATTACGGTGAAATTAAAGCTTTGGATATTTTCAAACCAAAACTAACACTATTATCATTTGGCCGACCAGGTTTTATTTCTAGAACTGGAGCAACAGAACAAGATATTGAACTGGCACAACAGGCAATGGAAAAAACAACTAACATTATTCAAAATAGGCCAGTAGATTTACTTATCTTAGATGAAATTAACAATGCACTTTATTATCAACTTCTAGAAACTAAAAATGTACTTAATTTTTTAGAGCAAAAGCCTGAGCGAACTGAAATAGTGTTAACTGGACGCCATGCCCCCGAGGAAATCATTGTTAAAGCAGATTTAGTTACTGAAATGCTTGAAATTAAACATCCTTATAAAAAAGGTATTAGAGCAAGAAAGGGCATTGAATATTAATCCACCGAAATACCTGCTTACATATTTGGTAGTGTTTAAAATAAGGGGGGGGAAAAGTGAAGGTTAGGGTTAATGATCAGATTGTTAATAAGGATTTGCAGGTTAAATTAAGGCTGGATTACAAGGGAGAAGCACATAACAAATTCTTTTTAAAAGGAAAATCAAGCGAACGTGCTGCAGATGAGGTAAGAGAACAAAGAGCTGCACTTTTACGTAACGTACCTTTTCAGGGTATTACCATTAATAATTTAGATATTAATTCTGAAATATACACGGTCCAAGATGACGCTGATGGTACGGAAATTGCGTATGCTCCAATAAACCTTGATTTATCTGCATCAAGTATAGAAGATCTTATTTGTTTTATTGTTAGAGACGAATTTAGAAAAGTTGAAGTTTTAGAACAGAATGAAATTGTTTTAACTGGACAAGACTTAGAACGTTTGTTATTTAAAATTAATTTTGAAATACGAAGATTTCGCGATTCTTTGGAAAAAAAATATAATAGTAAATAAAAAAAAGGATTTTTCAAAGTTATTAAGAATATATAACGCTATAACTATTTTTAATTTGTGTTTGGAGGAAGGCAGAATGGTAAAAATGTATTATGATCAAGATGCAGATCTATCTTTATTGCAGGGGAAAAAAATCGCTGTTTTAGGTTATGGCAGCCAAGGACATGCCCAGGCCCAAAATTTGAGAGACAGTGGTTTAGATGTTATTGTTGCTACTAAAAATATAGATGACGCTGAAAAAGATGGCTTTAAAGTTGTCTCTGTAAATGAAGCTACTAAAGAGGCAGATATTATTCAGATTTTACTACCTGATGAAATACAAGCAAATGTATATAAACAGGAAATTTTACCTAATTTAGTTGAAGGAAATGCTTTAGTTTTTTCCCACGGGTTTAACATTCATTTTGGACAAATTGTACCACCTGAAAATATAGATGTATTCATGGTAGCTCCTAAAAGCCCTGGTCATCTAGTAAGAAGAATGTATGCCCAGGGAGCTGGTGTACCGGGTTTACTTGCTGTTTTCCAAAATTATTCTGGAAAAGCTAAAGAAATTGGATTAGCTTATGCCAAAGGTATTGGTTGTACTAGAGCTGGAGTAATCGAAACAACCTTTAAAGAGGAAACTGAAACCGATTTATTTGGAGAACAGGCAGTACTTTGTGGTGGAGTTGCATCTCTAATTAAGTGTGGCTTTGAAACTTTGGTTGAAGCTGGTTACCAACCTGAAATTGCCTATTTTGAATGCTGCCATGAATTAAAATTAATTGTGGATTTAATTTACGAAGGCGGACTTAGTAGAATGAATTATTCTGTAAGTGATACTGCAGAATTCGGTGGTTTAACAAGAGGACCTAGGGTAGTGGATGAAATCTCAAAACAAGAAATGAAGCAAATATTATGGGAAATCCAATCAGGTACTTTTGCTAAGGAATGGATTTTAGAAAACCAAGCCAATAGGCCGCAGTATAATGCACTAACTGATATGGAAAAAGAACACTTACTTGAAAAGGTTGGGGCGGAGCTTAGAAAAATGATGCCATGGCTTAAATAAAAAGTGAAAGGCTTGCCTTTCACTTTTTTTAGTTGGTGCGCCCTGCATGGGCGCTTGCTTGTCGGTGAAAGTCCGATACGGGGGTTGATAGTGCCAACCGTTAGCCTAAGACTTTTAGGGAGGAAGCAGTTTGCCAAAAATTGTTATTGTAGGTGGCGGGGCGGCAGGGATTTTTGCTGCTATTGGAGCAGCAGAACTTGGAGCACCCGTTGTATTATTTGAAAAAAATGCGCAACTAGGAAAAAAAATTTTAATAACTGGCAACGGTCGCTGCAATTTAACAAATATCAAAGATATACAATATTTCTTTAAGGAATTTCCTGGAAATGGGTCATTTTTACATAGTGCTTTTAAATCCCTTTCTAACCTAGATTTAATAAAATTTTTTAATGGAATTGGAATTACTACAAAGGTAGAAGATAAGGGGCGAGTTTTTCCAAAAACAGATCGGGCTCAGGATGTTGTGCAGGCTTTGACAAATTATTTACACAGCCTTAATGTCCAAATTGAATTTAATAGTCCAATTCAGGAAATTATTACTCAAGACAAGGCAGTAAAAGGTTTTGTTGTCAATGGGAAATTCCACTCCGCTCCAGCTATAATAATAGCCACTGGTGGGTTATCTTACCCTAGAACAGGTTCTACAGGTGATGGCTTTCGGTGGGCAGCTAAACAAGGCCACACTATAGTAGATTTAAAACCATCATTAATTCCCTTAATAGTGCGAGAACAATGGTGCAAGTCCTTAGCTGGACTCAGCTTAAAAAATGTAGAATTGTCAGTTTTTAGCACTTCCGATAAAAATAAAATTGCCGAGGAAACAGGAGAAATACTATTTACTCACTTTGGACTATCCGGTCCTGCAATTCTCTCATTAAGTAGAAAAGTAGTGCCTTATTTAAGTCTGAATAAACAGGGTTTAAAAATAGAAATCAATCTATTTCCTACTTTAAATAGTAAGGATTTGGATAAAAATTTACAAAATTTATTAACTACAAATTCTAAGAAAAAAATAAGCAATTCTTTAAATGATTTGTTGTCTAATAAATTGTTATTACAAATATTTAGTTTAGCAGGTCTAAATAAAGAAAAATTTAGCTACCAAATTACAAAAGGTGAACGCTTCAATTTAGGAACACAATTACAACATTTTTCTTTAACTATTACTGGTACACGTCCTATGACTGAAGCTATTGTTACTTCCGGTGGAATTTGCGTTAAAGAACTTGTACCCTCTACTATGGAGTCACGTCTTATAAAAGGGTTATTTTTTGCTGGAGAAGTTATAGATGTTGATGCCTACACAGGTGGATATAATTTACAAGCCGCTTTTTCTACCGGGTATGTAGCTGGCAAGTCTGCAGCTAAAAAGTTTTTCGAGCGAGAAGTAAGGAGTGATTTAAGATGAGTAACCACGGAAGTAAAAAAGTGGCTACTGTAGCAATCCAAATGGCACTTACTGATTCACGGGAAGAAGAAAACTCTTTAAAACAAAAATTTTTGGCGCAGGGAATCAAAACGGCAGCAGTTGATTACGGTGGAGAATATATTTCTTCGGTGAAAAAAATTGTTGAAAGAGCCGTAGTAGCTGCCAAAAGAGAAGGGGTTATTGCTGAAACTCATGCTGATGAAGGTGCTGTTGCAGGTGCAACAAGAGAGGCATTGGCCCAAATAATGCCTAAAGCAATAGGTTTAAACGTAGGTGGAAAAATAGGAATAGCTAGGCAGCAGGATCATGTTAGTGTTGCAGTTTTTTTGGGAATAGGGTTGTTACATTTAGATGAGGTAGGGATAGGTCTTGGGCACAGAGCTGTACATTAAAAGTGATAACATGGCTGTTCGAGGTATAAGGGGAGCTATAACAGTAGAAAAAAACAGTAGAGAAAATATATACGATGCCACTAAAGTTTTGCTAACTGCAATGTTATATGAAAACGATATATTATTAGAAGATATAGCTAGTGCTTTTTTTTCTGTAACTAATGATTTAGATCAGGCTTATCCTGCCGAAGCAGCTAGAAAAATGGGCTGGGTAAATGTACCCTTGCTCTGCCTAAATGAGGCGAACATTTCTGGTTCGTTGCGTAAAGTAATTAGAGTATTACTGCACGTTAACACTACCAAAAAACAGCAGGAGATTAAGCATATTTATTTAGGTAAAGCTAAAGAACTGCGTAAAGATTTATAAATACATATTATTGCATTACTATTTTTTTAATGCTATTATAGCTTTACTAAAAGTCTTAAGAGGCTTTTGGCGATTTATGTAGCTTTGTAGTACGGTATTTTTATAAGTATATGAAGGAGGTAGGATGGTAGGATGGTTTATTATATAGGTCAGAGATCATTCTTGGTCACTCTTCCAGGGTGGCTTTTTCATTTTCAGAACGAGTGAAGTGCGCCATTCGGATGTTATTATAACTTATTGTAGATACTAATTAAAGATATTTTAAGGAGGTATTTAGATGATTGTTGTAATGGATCATTGTGCTTCACAAGAACAGATTCAGAGAGTTTTGGACCGTCTTACTAATGAAGGTTTTAAAATACATCTTTCTCAAGGAGATAAGTGCACAGTTATTGGTGTTATTGGTGAAGACATTAAAATAAAGTTACCTGGATTGGCATTAGAAGCATTACCAGGGGTCGAAAAAGTAGTGCCAATTTTACAACCCTATAAATTAGCAGGTAGAGACTTTAAACCTGAGGGGACTAAGATTAAAGTTGGTAATATAGAAATAGGTGGAAACCAATTACAAATTGCAGCTGGACCCTGTGCTGTTGAAAGCAGAGAGCAGTTGTTAGAAACAGCATGGGAAGTTAAAGAAGCAGGAGCAACCATTCTTAGAGGAGGTGCTTATAAACCTAGGACTTCCCCATACTCATTTCAGGGCTTAGGCGAGAAGGGTTTAAAGTTATTAGCTGAAGCGAAAGAAAAAACTGGCTTAGCTATTATTACTGAAGCAACAGACACTACAAATTTAAAGGTAGTTGCTGAATATGCTGATATTATTCAAATTGGAGCTCGAAATATGCAAAATTTCCATTTGCTGAAGGAAGCAGGCAAATTAAACAAGCCTGTGCTTCTAAAAAGGGGCCCCAGCGCAACTATTGAAGAATGGATATTGGCTGCAGAATACATAATGATGGAAGGCAATTATCAAGTTATTTTTTGCGAGCGCGGTATTAGAACCTTTGAAACTTATACTAGAAATACATTGGATCTAAGCAGCATTCCTGTTATTAAAAAGTTAACTCATTTACCAATTTTTGCTGATCCAAGCCATGGTACAGGTAAATGGCATTTAGTGGATCCCATGGCCAGGGCAAGTATTGCTGCAGGAGCTGATGGCCTAATTGTAGAAATACATCCAAGACCAAGTGAAGCGTTATCTGATGGATTTCAGTCATTAACTCCTGATAATTTTAAAAAAATGATGACAGAGATTAAGGATATTGGAAAAATAATGAAGAAAGAAGCAAGTTGGTGAGTTATGGTAAAAGTAGGTTACTTAGGACCGGAAGGGACATTTTCAGCACAAGCTGCACAGAAATGGGTAAAAAGTGTTGGCTTAAAGAATTATATACTTCAGCCTATTAATAGCATCACTTATCAAATTAGTCAGGTAATGGAGGGAAAGTTAAATTATTCTATACTTCCTATAGAAAATTCTGTGGAAGGAACAGTAAACATTGCTTTAGATACTTTAGTTAAATATGAAGTATTGATAGTTGGAGAATTTGTGCTACCAATAGAACATTGTTTAGCTGTAAAAGAGGCAGGAATTATTCAACCAGAAGTTGTTTTTTCTCACCCACAAGCTTTAGCTCAATGTTATGATTACTTAGCCAAGAACTTTACAGAAATAAGTACAGTACAAGTAAGTAGTACTGGCGAGGCAGCACGTATGGTAGCTGAGGGCCCCTTAGGCTGGGCTGCCATCTGTTCCAAAAATGCTGCGGAGCGCTACGGCTTATATATAATGGCCCAGAACATTCAGGATTATGCTGGGAACAAAACTAGATTTTTAGTAATCGGGAAGGATAGTCCCCAACCAACTGGCAATGATAAAACATCTTTAGTCATTGCTTTGCCACAAAATCAGCCAGGCGGATTATATAGAATCCTGCATAGCTTCGCCGTAGAAAATATTAATTTAACTAAAATAGAGTCACGCCCTACAAAACGGGAGCTGGGAGAATACCTTTTTTATATTGACTGCGAAGGCCATCAGCAGGATAGTAAATTATTTAAAGTAATTGAAAAACTAAAGCAAAACGCAGTTTTTTTAAAAGTTTTAGGTTCTTACCCAGCAGATAGGGGGATGCGATAGATCCTATGGTTAATAAAGCTGTTGTTATTGGCCTGGGTTTAATTGGCGGTTCACTGGCTATGGCTATGAAACAGTCATGTTTTGTTAAACAAATCGTTGGTATTGATACAAATGAAAACAGCATTGCAGAAGGAATAAAACTAGGAATAATAGATGAGGGTACAAAGCATCTTACTGCAGGGGTTAATGGTGCTGATCTAGTTATTTTAGCAACGCCAGTTGGGCAAATCATTCCTATAGCCGAAAGAATTTCACCTTATCTACCACCAGGCTGTGTTATAACTGACGTGGGAAGCTGTAAATCCTTATTAGTCTCACCCTTAGAGAATATTTACGGTGCCCAAAAGCACTATATAGGTGGGCATCCCATGGCTGGTTCAGAACGAGCAGGGATCGAAGCAGCAACCCCTTTTTTATTTGAGAATGCTGTTTATGTTTTGACACCAACTAAAAATACTAACAAGCAAGCATTGCATACCATGGAATCTCTGATTAAAGCTATAGGTGCAAATAAAATTAACTTAGATCCCCATAAACATGATTACATAGTAGCGGCAGTAAGTCATTTACCACATATCATAGCTGCCAATTTAGTAAATACAGTGGGAGAATTGGCCAAGGAGGAGCAGTTAACCTTAATGTTGGCTGCAAGCGGGTTTAAAGATACAACCCGTATTGCTATGGGCGATATAACAATGTGGCGCGATATTTGTTTATCCAACAGAAAAATGCTTAAAAAGATGCTTACATTATTCCGCCAACAATTAGATGAATTTGAAAAAGTAATTGACGAAGAGAATAAATCCTTGCTAGCCGACTTATTAGGACGTGCCCAAACCTTAAGAAAACAAATACCTAGTAAAGCAAAGGGTCTTTTGCCCAGTATTTATGAATTGGAAGTGATTATTCCTGATCGGTCAGGTATGTTAGCTGAAATAACAAATATACTTGCTGTTAATAATATAAATATTATCGATATTGAAATTTTACGTGTAAGAGAGGCTTTAGGAGGTACAGTAAGAATTGGCTTTGCAGATGAAAAAGAGCTGACTTCAGCACTTGAAGTTTTAAAGCAACAAAATTTTCAGGCAATGAGGCGGTGATATTATGCTAAGACAAATAAGTGCTGTTCAGGCCCTGAAGGGTGAAATATCCGTACCAGGCGATAAATCCATTTCTCACAGAGCGTTAATAATAGGTGCTTTAGCCCAAGGGAAAACTGAAATTCATGGTTTTTTACCGGGAGCAGATTGTTTAAGTACCTTAAATTGTTTGCGTCAAATGGGTATTGAAATTGAATTAATTAATAACACTACCTTAATTGTAAATGGCTCCGGATTATATGGTTTGAAAGAACCTAATGATTGCTTAGACGCAGGTAATTCAGGTACAACAGCACGTCTATTATTAGGCATTCTAGCAGGACAAAATTTCTTCACTGTGCTTACAGGAGACGGCTCTTTACGCTCTCGTCCCATGTCAAGGGTAATTCAACCATTACAAACTATGGGAGCTCAAATATTTGGACGTAATAATAATAAGCTTTTGCCAGCTGTAGTCTTAGGTCAGAAAAAGTTAAAAGGTATTACATATAATTCATCTATTGCTAGCGCCCAACTTAAATCTGCATTACTTTTAGCTGGTTTATATGCTGAAGAACCTACGACAATATTTGAACCATCCAGATCAAGAGATCATAGCGAAAGAATGCTAAAGTCGTTTGGAGTTTCAATAGATATCCATAATAACGTGGTGACTATTAATCCTTCTTCTAAGTTAGAGGCTGGTAAAATTTTAATTCCTGGAGATATTTCCTCTGCTGCTTTCTTTATAGTTGCCGGCTTAATTGTGCCTAATTCAGAAATCATGATAAAAAACGTAGGAATAAATCCAACAAGATCTGGAATTATTACAATTTTGAAGGAAATGGGTGGAAATATCTCAATTCTAAACGAAAGAAAGATGGGGGAAGAGCCTGTAGCTGATCTTTTAGTTAAAAGTTCCGAGTTAAGAGGAACTGAGATTAAAGGAGATATTATCCCCACATTAATTGATGAAATTCCAGTTCTAGCAGTGGCCGGTCTTTTTGCTCAAGGTGAAACTATAATTTCAGATGCAGCTGAGCTTCGGGTTAAGGAATCTGACCGAATTGCTGTAATGGCCAAAGAATTAAATAAAATTGGAGGACATGTTACAGAACTTCCTGATGGTTTAAATATAAAAGGAGACCAAGAGCTACACGGTGCTCGTTGTTCTTCCCATCATGACCATAGAATCGCCATGTCTTTAGCCATTGCAGGCTTAAGAACTGGTAACTTAGAAATAGAGGATTACGAATGTATTGATATCTCATACCCTAACTTCTTTTCCGATCTTAATATGTTAATGAATAATTGAGGAGAAGAAATGTAAATGTTAAAAAAAGGTAATATAGCCATAGATGGACCTGCGGGAGCAGGCAAAAGTACGGTAGCTAAGCTTATAGCAAAAAAATTAGGTTACTTATATGTTGATACAGGGGCAATGTATAGAGCATTAGCATGGAAAGCATTGCAGGAAAAGTTTAGTTACCAAGATGTTAAAAACATAATAAAGCTTGCCCAAAAAACAGAAATCGTTCTTACTAAAAGTAAGCACACAAGTGCCCAAAAAGTATTTTGTGATGGTTTTGATGTGACGGAAGAGATAAGAACGCCTGAAGTATCTGAGTTTGTTTCTCAAATTGCCCAGATTCCAGAAGTTAGGGAGGTATTTTTGCATCAGCAAAGGAAGTTTGCTAAGGATGGTAACGTAGTTATGGATGGGCGAGATATTGGTAGCAATGTTTTGCCAGATGCTGCACATAAGTTCTTTTTAACCGCTTCATTGGAAGAAAGAACCAAAAGGAGATATAATGAGCTAAAATGCAAAGGCTATAATCTAACTATGGAACAAATTAGACAAGATATTGCTAGGCGAGACCAATTAGACAGTAAACGAAAGGCCGCGCCTTTAGTAAAAGCACTAGATGCAGTAGAAATTGATACAAGCAACCTCTCCCCACGGCAAGTAGCATCTGTTATAGAAAATATAATTAAGGGTGAGAGTTATGATTTATAATTTAATTAAAAAATTTTTTTGCTTTCTTTTTAATTATATTTGTCATTGGGAAGTGAAGGGCAAACAAAACTTTCCGCAACAGGGACCAGTTTTAGTTTTAGCAAATCATAGAAGTTTGTGGGATCCCATAGCAGTAGCAGCATCTTTAGATAGGCCAGTTCATTTTATGGCGAAAGAGGAACTATTTAAAGTTCCTCTTTTAGGCATGCTGCTGAAAGTAGTTGGTACTTTTCCGGTGAAACGTCAAAAATCTGACCGTGCTGCCTTAAAAACAGCACTACAAGTGTTGCATAACCAGGAAGTCCTAGGTATGTTCCCAGAAGGAACTAGAAGTAACAGCTATGAATTACTTCCTTTTCACTCTGGAGCAGCTTTGATTGCTTTGCGTACGGGAGCACCCATACTGCCAGTAGCATGCATTGGTACTAAAAATATTTGGGAAAAAGGCGCATTTCATTCTTTTAAAGTAATAATTGGAGAAGTCATATATTTAAATGAACATGTCATAATGGATGGTACAGAAATTGACCAAGGTACCCAATTATTACAGGATACTATCTCTGCTATGCTTAAATCTGTTGAAGGTAATTAACCTTTAAGTATTAAATTTGTGCTTAGGTGGTTTATCGATTAATTATAGCCTTTATTGTGTACAGTTTGTGGTGTTTTTAATTAAAATTGCAGGAATTTTATTATTTTCCACGAAAAATTAATAATGTTTGGCAAAATGTTATAAACTAGATACAGAATTATTTTAAGTTGGTGAACAGATGCTACATATTATTGTTGCTAAAAAATCGGGTTTTTGCTATGGTGTTCGTCGTGCTTTAAAATTGACCGAAGGTGCACTTCGTAGTTGCAAAAAACCCGTTTATACATATGGCCCTTTAATTCATAATCGCCAAGTAGTTGAAAAGCTAGCACAGCAAAATATTTTAGCATTAGATAATTTGGAGGTTATTAAGGAAGGGTGCATTGTTATACGTTCCCATGGAGTTAGTCCAAAAGTAAAAAAATCATTAGAGGAAAAGGTTCATGTTATTGATGGAACTTGTCCCTATGTTGCGAAAGTACAAAAAATTATACCTGAACTGCAAAATCAAGGGTATCAAGTCGTAATTTTAGGGGATAGATTACACCCAGAGGTACAGGGGTTAGTGGGTTGGTCTGATAGCCAAGCAATTGTTGTGGAGAGTATTGATGATGCTTTAGAATTAAAAGCGTTTCCCAAAATTGCTTTAGTCGCACAAACTACCCAGCAACAAAAAAATCTGCAGGCCATAGCTGACATTTTAAATAACAAATGCAAGGAATTTCAAGTTTTCAACACTATTTGCCTAGCAACAAAGGAAAGGCAGGAAGAAGCTCGGAAATTAGCTGAGAATGTTGATGTAATGTTGGTTGTTGGCGGCAATAATAGTTCTAACACTAAAAAATTAGCAAGTATTTGCCTGAGCACTGGGACTCCTACATATCAGATTGAGGATGCTTCGGAGTTACAGTCTCAGTGGTTTTTAAATATAAAGACAGTAGGGGTTGCCGCTGGTGCTTCTACGCCAGATTGGATTATTGAGGAGGTTGTACAAAAGATGGAAGAGTTTAACGATGTAAAAGAAATTCAAAAAGGTGATATCGTGGAAGGAACCGTTGCCCAAATTAAGGACAACGAGGTTTTGCTAGATTTTGGTGGTAAATCTGAGGGAGTAATACCTCTAACGGAATTATCTATAAAGAATATAGCTCATCCAGCAGAAGTTCTAAAAGTTGGCGATAAGGTTACAGCCCTAGTTATACGTGTGGAAAACGAAGAGGGGCATTCTGTATTGTCAAAGAAAAGAGTTGATCGACAATTAGCTTGGGATCGATTGGCATCTGCTCTGGAAAATCAGGAAGAAATTTCGGCTGAAGTAACAGAAGTTGTCAATGGAGGAGTTTTAGTAGATGTTGGAATAAGGGGTTTTGTTCCTGCATCTTTACTGGAAAGAGGTTATGTGGAAGATTTAAAGTCATACGTTGGTAAAAAGTTAAGATTAAGAGTCATTGAAATTGACAAGGAAAAAAACAAAGTTGTATTATCTCAAAAAGCAATTTTGGATGAAGAATTTAATCGTTTACGGGTAGAAACATTGAATAATTTAAACGTTGGAGAAATTCGTAAAGGAATTGTGCGACGTTTAACGGATTTTGGTGCCTTTGTGGATATTGGTGGCGTTGATGGATTGCTACATGTTTCTGAAATAGCCTGGAACAGAATAGACCATCCCAGAGAAGTTTTACATGAGGGACAAGAGGTTGAGGTTAAGATTTTGAAAGTAGATCGAGAAAAAGGCAAAGTTTCTCTGAGCATCAAAGAAGCATTGCCTAACCCATGGGATAAAGTAGCAGAAAAATATAAAGTAGGTGCTATTGTTCATGGAAAAGTACTTAGAATAGCACCCTTTGGTGTTTTTGTAAGTTTAGAACCCGGTGTTGAGGGTCTTGTTCATATTTCCCAACTGGCAAACCACCATGTAAATAAAGCAGAAGAAGTAGTTAGTATTGGCCAAGAACTAGAGTTAAAAGTACTAAATGTTGACTTAAATGCTCAAAAAATTGGTTTAAGCTTAAAAGCTGTTCAGAATGATCGGGAAAAGAAAGTTCAAGAAGAAGTTTTAAGAGAATATAAGACAAATGAAACCAATGTTACGTTGGGAGACGTTTTTGGTGACTTATTTACAAAAAAGCATGAATAATAACAATTTAAGAGAAAAAAGAAAACTTGATCATATTAAACTTGCTTTAGAACTTCCGACAGGGCCAGTAGAAAATGGATTTTCTGACATACATCTTATTCATAATGCGTTGCCTGAAGTAAATTATGCTGATGTAGATCTTACTTGTACATGGCTTGGTAAAAGATTAAAGGCTCCTCTTATAATTAATGCTATTACAGGTGGAGCTCAAGAAACACAGAGTATAAATGGGGCTTTAGCAAGGACAGCAGGAAAATTAGGAATTGCTATGGCTGTTGGTTCACAGACATCAGCATTAAATAATAATGAATTGAAAAAAACTTATAGTATTGCCCGACAGGAAAATCCTGCCGGGTTATTGTTAGCCAATGTAGGAGCTCTCGTTTCTTGGGAAAAAGCTCTAAGTGCAGTTGAAATGATTGAAGCTGATGGATTACAAATTCACCTTAATTCACTTCAAGAATTGCTTATGCCGGAAGGAGATAGATCTTTTAAGGGAATTTTACACAATATTGCAGAAATAATCGCCAGATGCCCTGTTCCAGTAATAGTTAAGGAAGTAGGATTTGGAATTTCAATGGATGTAGGCCGCAGCTTATTTGAAGTAGGTGTTAAAGAGATAGATATTAGTGGTTTAGGTGGTACAAACTTTGCTGCCATTGAAATAGCTAGGTCAAAGCAAAAGTTTACCGAGGATTTCATAACTTGGGGAATTCCAACTGCCAAAAGCATACTGGAAATAGCAAATTTAAATTTGCCTTTACAAATAATTGCTTCAGGTGGTATTGTTAATGGAATAGAAATTGCAAAAGCATTACGAATTGGAGCAACTATGGTTGGAATAGCAGGAAGAGCCTTGAAATTCTTATTAGAAAAAAATGAAGCAGATTTATATTCATATATTGAGGATATAATTACTGAATTGAAAATGACCTTACTCTTAACCGGCAGTGAGAACATTAAGT
Source organism: Bacillota bacterium LX-D (assembly GCA_031628995.1). Lineage (NCBI taxonomy): Bacteria > Bacillati > Bacillota > Bacillota bacterium LX-D. The sequence goes on from JAVLUO010000011.1 coordinate 29,232, forward strand.
GCTTCCGTGATGTTCCTATAGTTGTTACGGGTGATACTGTTGAATGGATTAAACAGAGAAAGCTAAACTTAAGACATTTGAATATTAATGTATGAAAAGTAAGATTTTAAAGACTGATGTATAACATTAGTCTTTTTTTAGTTTGCCCGGCATGTTTGCTGAGCCGATGGGCTGAAAGAAACCCTATCGCCTAACCGGCAGGAAGATAACTCGTAAGCAAGGGCGTCACCGGTAACTGTGGGGTTTGAAGGAAGCCGAAGGGGGAACTTGGAACATAGCGCAAGCAAACCGAGGTTGGCTAGTCAGGCGGGTAACCATGTAAAAAGTGGGAAAGCCCAAAAGCCGGTAACAGACCGGAGGATAAAACCGGGAGGACACTGCACCAAGTTGTAGTGAGGCATGAAAGTCCAAAGCTTTTATGTAATGCGAAGGGGCGAAGATAAATCAAAGAATCTGACTGCAGATATAAATATTTATGCAAAGAGAAGATAACCGAGGCTGGAATTGCATAGGCGAGGATATAAAGGTCAGTATGAGAAAATATCTATGACAACCCGGCGTAGCTCCGCAAGCCCATTGAAAAGTATGGCCTTATCAAACAGTTGGTTTAAGGAAATGGGTTAATTGATTTGGAAACATACAATGTCGGCGTTTTGTCTCCCTGCTGCGAGAAGTAACTGAAGTTTATCAAGAGCCGTATACGAGGCCTGTACGTACGGTTCTGTGAGAAGGTAAAGCCGAAGCAAATTACTTCGGCTTTACCTTACTCGATATGTACAGAGGTTTTGTATAATTTGACTTTTTAGAGGGAAATCTAACCACTGTATTAGTTAAGTGATTAATAATTTGACGAAAGGAGAGTACTTTTATGACAGGTTTCCCTGTAGGGATGATTGCATTACTAATAATATCTATACTTGTATATTTTGGTTTAGCACACCGAGTATTAGACAGAATGAGGTTAACTGATAAGGCAGCTTTGGTTATTTTATTGGGTATTATTGTAGGAAGTTTTATAAACATACCACTTTATTCAGGACAAACTAATGCTTCGATAAATGTTGGTGGCGGTATTGTACCGATTGCATTAGCTATTTACGTTCTAAGCAAGGCTGGAACGGCGAAAGAATGGATTAGAGCTATTGGAGCTACCATAGTGACAGCAGCAGTTGTATATTTTATTAGTTCAACTTTAATGAGTGGAGATCCATGGCAGACAGGAACTGATTTTATTGATCCCCTTTATGTTATTCCAATTGTTGCAGGTTTAACTGCTTACATAGTAGGTCGTTCTAGACGCTCAGCATTTATTGCGGCTACATTAGGTGTGTTAACACTGGACATTATTTCTTTTATTCGCTTAATTAGTACAGGAACTCGAGGCACAATTAATATAGGTGGAGCCGGGGCATTTGATGCCATTATTTTGTCAGGGATTATTGCAGTTTTATTGGCAGAAATAATTGGTGAAACTAGAGAAAGACTACAGGGAGGTCCTGCCTCAGAAAATAGGCCTTCCGAATTAATTGAAGGGCTGGAAGATATAAAAACAGAAAAGTACGATGCTCAACCTGCTTTCAAAAGGGATCTTAAAGATGCTGAGAGAAATGACAAGGAGGAGGGAGAAAAATGAAAGTAAACAAAAAAGTTCGAATATCATTGATATTATCAATGTTTATTCTGGGCAGTTTCTTTTTGGGAAAAGTAGCTCAAAACTATTATAAGCAAACGCAACAAGATGCTGCTGTAATAAATTTACCTGGAATAGGATTTTGGGAAAATGAAAGGGAAGATGGCGGATATTTTACTATTGTAGATCAAAAAGGTAAGATACTTGATAAAACTGCACGAGTCGTGTATGTGGGAGATCGATTTATAGCAGAAGATAATAAAGAATATAGAATTGACAAAATTGTTAAGGATCGGGCAATAGCAACATTAATTGCTCAGGATGCGTTAGCGGGGTTTCATAACTTAAGTTTACCAGTTGATACAAAAAATAATAGTAATAATTTAATAGCAATCTACCACACACACTCAGCTGAATCTTATGTACCTACTGATGGGACGGATAGTATTCCGGGTAATGGTGGAATTTTTAAAGTAGGTGACACGGCAACAGCTACTTTTGAACGAGAGGGTCTTGCTGTAGAGCATAGTAAAAGATCTCACGAACCGAGAGATTCCCAGGCATATATTCGTTCTCGCCGAACGGCCGTTCAACTGTTAAAAGATCGACCGGCAGCAATTATTGATATTCACCGTGATGGTGTTCCTGATCCAGATTTCTATAAAGGAAAAATTTCAGGTAACTCTTTAGCTAAAATCCGTATAGTAGTAGGAAGACAAAATCAAAATATGCAGGCTAATTTAGATTTTGCAAAGCAGGTAAAAGCTGGAATAGATAAAATTTATCCTGGCCTTGTAAAAGGCATTTTTATGGCAAAAGGAAATTATAATCAGGATTTATCGCCTCGTTCTATGCTAATTGAAGTAGGTACCCATACTAATGATAGATATAGGGCGGAAAATGGTATAAAACTATTTGCTGATGCTCTACCTCAAGTATTAGGTTTATCAACAGGTACAACTACACCTAATCAAACTGGTTATACAAAAACTCCTGCCAATAAAGGTGACTGGTCAGCTTTATGGTGGGTGTTAGGGATAGCTTTAATAGGTGGTGCTGCCTTTTTATTCATTAGCACAGGCAGTCTTAAAGGAGCTGCTGATAAGCTTAGACAATTCTCATCTACGGAATGGGCAAACTTTTTAGGTAGTTTACCAAGGAAAAGAAATAATGAAGATAAAATAAGAAAGGAAGAAGACCTGAACAAAAAGTAATTTAATGTTTAAATTTAATGCCGGGGAAAGCTCCGGCTTTTATTAACTAACTAATAGGTGAAAACGATGAACATTATTTATCACTGCTTTGGAGGTGCCCATTCTTCAGTTACGGCGGCAGCAATACATTTAGGGTTGCTTTCAACTACACATATTCCATCTGTTACTGAATTAATGAAAGTACCTTTCTTTGATTATCAAATAAACGCTGATCATGGGCAATTTCGTTTAATGGGAACTGACGAATTGGGCAATAAAGTTTTTTTTATAGGTCGCAGAAACTTAGCAGTTAATTTTGAAATTTTAATTAAAGGGTTAGTGGAAATGAATAATCTGTCGCAAAAGGACTTTATTCTAATTAATACAATGCCATTAGTTAATTGGAAGATGGTTGTAGGAGGTTTTCTTTCCAGAGGACTTCAAACACCTAGACTTGGACGTCCAATCGTTCTTAAAGGTGTTCAGCATTCTTTTTTTAAATATGTAGGATTAGTAGAAAATGTAAAAAGAATTTACATAAATAAGTAATGTATTCGGGAGTGGCATATATTGAAAATAATTTACTATTGTCAAACAGGAAAGTATGGTGCTTTAGCTGCTGCCGGTTTGCATTTGCAAATTATTGATAGTAAGATCAGTTATAAAGGATTTCGCAAATACATTAAAGAATATAATATAAAACCTTATTTAACATATTATTTCGGAATTGATGGGGATGGCAACGAAATCTATGCTTTAGAGGCTAAAATTGAAAAAAAATTAGTACATAAAATACTATATAGCTTTCAAGATACATTTTGTTCAAATAAAGACATTAAGTCCATAGATGCATTTCCGAAGAATTACTTTTTATTGTTTGTATTATCAAAAATTTTTTCTTTACCTATTTTAAATTGTTTTAATTTTATATTTAATACTTCAATTATTTGGATGAATCTTTCATTTATAAAAAAACAAGTGCTTAAGCCTTAAAAAGATTGACTTGACTTATGTAAATAATAGATAATTAGTTAATGTGTGTTAAGGGGTGAGAAAGCTGGCTAAGGAATTAATGGCATGCATTGCTGGTATTATACCTGGCAGTATTGCAGATGAACTACATTTAGAACCAGGGGATAAAGTAGTGAAAATTAATAATCAAATAATAGAAGATCAAATTATTTATCGATATTTAGAAATTGATGATTATATTGAATTAGAAATTAAGAAATGTAATGGTGAGCATTTGGTATATGAAATAGAAAAAGAACTTGATGAAGACTTAGGAATAATTTTTAGCGATGCAACTTTTAACGGTATCAAAAGATGCCAGAATAATTGCATCTTTTGTTTTGTTGATCAAATGCCAAAAAACTTAAGAAAAAGCTTATATATTAAAGATGACGATTATCGCTATTCCTTTCTTTTTGGTAATTTTATTACTTTAACAAATTTAAAAGAATGTGACTTAAAAAGGATTGTAGATTTAAAACTAAGTCCCTTGTATGTTTCTGTACATACGACAAACCCAACTCTAAGAGCAAAGATATTAGGCAATAAGTCTGCTGGAAGAATCATGGAACAGTTAAAATTTCTAGTAGAAAATGGTATTATAATTCATGCACAGGCTGTTTTAGTACCAGGTGTAAATGATGGCAAGGAATTAATGCAAACAATAAAGAGTTTAGCATCCTTATGTCCAGGCGTTGCCTCGCTGGCAGTTGTACCTGTCGGTCTTACTAACCAACGTCTGGAACTTGAACCTTTACAGACTTTTAATCGAGATAAAGCAGCAGATGTTTTGAAAATAGTTGAAGATTTTCAACATAATTTCTTGTCTGAGCTAAAAACTAGATTCGTATTTGTTGCTGATGAATTTTTCATTTTAGCAAGGGAAAAATTACCCGAAGATAGTTACTATGAAGATTATTTACAGTTAGAAAATGGTGTTGGAATTGCACGGTTGTTTATTGATGAGTTTAAAAGGCTCTTAAAAATTACCCAACCTAAAGTTGATAGACATAACCCGATTATAATAGTAACAGGAAAATCAGCAGAAGATATTTTAAAGGAACTTATTTTGGATTTGCAGAAAATTATTCCAGATATAAATGTAAATGTTTTAGCTTTGGAGAACAATTTTTTTGGACATACAGTTACGGTGGCAGGTTTACTCACTGGGCAAGATTTAATTAATGGTCTTAACAAAGCCCATCTTGCTAAAAATACTAGAATCTTAATTCCCGATGTTATGCTTAAAGACGGGGAATTATTTTTGGATGATTTAAAATTGGGACAGGTACGACAACAACTGCATTATAAATTACAAGTAGTATCGAACACCGCTAAAGGTTTGCTTGACGCAATCTTGGAGTAAATATTTAAGATAGGGGCTGATGAAATGGCCAAACCGATTGTAGCAATTGTTGGCAGGCCTAATGTTGGAAAATCCACATTGTTTAATCGAATAACTGGGGAACGGGTTGCTATCGTTGAAGATATCTCTGGGGTAACAAGAGACAGAATTTATCGAGACGCTGAATGGCAAGATAATAAATTTACTCTTATTGATACTGGTGGTATTCAATGGGAGGATAATAAAATATCAACTCAGGTTAAAAAGCAGGCAGAAATAGCTATAACTGAGGCGGATATTATTATATTCTTGACCGATGCCAAAACAGGTTTGTTACCAGATGATTATGAGGTAGCTTCAATTCTTCGGAAAACTGACAAACCAGTAGTCTTAGCTGTTAATAAAGTAGAAAATTTTTCTAACCCTGAGTTCTATGAGTTTTATAAATTGGGATTGGGAGAGCCCATTCCCGTTTCGGCTATCCATGGTATGAATACGGGGGATTTGTTAGATGCAGTTATAGCAAACTTTCCTGCAGAAAAGGACGAAGAAAACTTCTCAGATACAATTAAAATTGCAGTTATTGGTCGCCCAAATGTAGGTAAATCTACGATGACTAATTTTCTTTTAGGAGAAGAACGAGTTATAGTAAGTGATATACCGGGTACAACGAGGGATGCTATAGATTCTGTTTTAAGCAGAGAAGGCAAAGAATATTTAATAATTGATACTGCAGGGATGAGAAAAAGAGCTAAAATCTATAATACAACGGAACGCTATAGTGTATTAAGATCGCTAAAAGCAGTAGAAAGAGCAGATGTAGTACTTATTCTGATTGATGCAACTGAAGGGGTTACAGAACAGGATAAAAAGATTGCTGGTTTTGCCCATGAAAATGGGAAAGGTTCCATTATTGTAGTTAATAAATGGGATCTGGTTATTAAAAATGATAAAACAATTAATAAGTTTGATGAAAGAATTCGTGAAGAATTATCTTTCATGCAGTATGCGCCAATTATGTACGTTTCTGCTTTAACGGGTCAAAGGGTGTGGAAAATATTTGATTTAATAGATTTTGTAGCAGAGCAAAGTGCGAGAAGGATCTCTACAAATTTATTAAATAAATATATAGCGGAAATAATGGCTCTTAACCCTCCACCAGGGGATAAGGGGAAGTATTTAAAAATACTTTATGCCACTCAAAGCGGGGTAAAACCGCCAACTTTTATTCTTTTTGTTAATGATCCAGAGCTGATGCATTTTTCTTACCAAAGATATATTGAAAATCAATTAAGAAAGTCATTTGGGTTTGAGGGAAATCCTATTAGATTAATAACTAGAAAGAAAAAAAATCATAAAGAAGATTAAATATTTAAAGGACGGATCAAAAAATGAAAAATATATGTGTTTTAGGAGCAGGAAGCTGGGGGACTGCTCTTGCTGTCCATTTAGCAAAAAAAGGACTATTAGTTCGCCTGTGGTCAATAGATAAAGAACAAGTTGACATTATGAATGAGACCAGATTCAATCAACATTTTTTACCAGATATTGAACTTGCTAATAATATTGAACCTACTTGTGATTTAGATTTTGCTTTGCATGGTGCTAAGCTAGTTGTTTTATCAGTGCCGTCAAATGCAGTACGAGAAGTAGTACAACTTTTTAGTCCTAAAATTAACAAGGATGTTGTAATTGTTAATACTGCTAAGGGTCTCGAAGAAAAAACATTAATGCGTATGAGCCAAGTTATTATGGAAGAAACAAAGGGGTTGCCCCCAGTGGCAGTTCTTTCTGGTCCCAGTCACGCGGAAGAAGTTAGCCGTTTTCTACCTACGGCTGTTGTAGCAGCAGCAAAGCAACGAAAAGTTGCGGAATTTGTACAAGATATTTTTATGGCGGTTAACTTTAGAGTGTATACCAATCCTGATATTTGTGGTGTGGAAATTGGAGGGGCCTTAAAAAATGTTATTGCCTTGGCAACTGGTATAGCAGATGGGTTAGGATTTGGTGATAATACACGGGCAGCTTTAATGACTAGAGGTATTACAGAGATATCACGTGTAGGAATTCGACTTAAAGCTGATCCCTTAACTTTTGCTGGTTTGACTGGAATTGGTGATTTAATTGTAACCTGCAGCAGTATGCATAGTAGAAATCGCAGAGCTGGTATCCAGCTTGGACAAGGAATACCATTAGATACTATATTAAAGAATATGGGTATGGTAGTAGAGGGAGCAAATACTGTGAAAGCAGCTGTTAAATTGGCTAGGCAGTTATGTGTGGAGATGCCAATTACCCAGGAAGTCCATGATGTCTTATATAAAGGTAAGAAGCCTATTGAAAGCGTTAACAATCTTATGAAAAGAAATAGAACTCATGAAGTGGAAGAAGTCGTTACTAATTGCAATTTTATTTAGTTTAGAAGTGCAGCAATGCACTTTTTTTTATTTAGGGTAATATTCCCAAATTAAAGACATATATATGTAATGTTAATACATACCAATAAAACGAATAACAAACAAAAAGATAATTATAACTTTTTGTTTTTAAAGTATGGAAAAGGAGGGATGGGTGGATTTTAACCCACATAAGTATTATAGGAAAGATTTAATTAAAGGAGGGGAAACAATGGAAAACTATGACATATTCAGGGATATTGCTGAACGCACTGGGGGAGACATATACCTGGGTTTTGTTGGTCCTGTTCGTACTGGAAAGTCAACTTTAATTAAGAAATTTATGGAGTCAATTGTTTTACCTAATATAAAAAATCCTAACGAGCGGGACAGGGCTAAAGATGAGTTACCTTTAAGCAGCGAAGGAAAGACTATTACTACTACCGAGCCTAAATTTATACCAAATGAGGCAGTGGAAATAGTTATCAAAGAAGGTTTAAAATTAAAAGTTAGAATGGTAGATTGTGTTGGCTATAAAGTTGAAGGAGCAATTGGCTACGAAGAAGATAACGGTCCAAGAATGGTACATACACCATGGTTTGAAGAAGCAGTAACTTTCCAAGAAGCAGCAGAAGTAGGGACTAGGAAAGTAATTACAGACCACTCGACAATTGGTATTGCTGTATTTACTGACGGTAGTATAAGCGATATTGCAAGGGAGAATTATTTAGACGCAGAAGAAAGAGTTATTTATGAATTAAAAGAGCTAAAAAAACCCTTTGTAATTATTTTAAACTCTACCCACCCTGAGCAAGAAGACACAATACAATTAGCCCATTCTTTAGAAGAACAGCACAACGTACCAGTATTACCAATGAATTGTGCCTATTTAACGGAAAAAGATGTTTTGAATATACTAGAAGAAGCACTTTATGAGTTTCCTGTGACAGAAGTTAATGTTAACCTACCTAAATGGGTTGATGAATTAGAAAATAGTCATTGGTTAAGAGCAAGTTACGAGGAATCAGTTCATGAGGCCATTGAAAAAGTCACCAGATTAAGAGACATAGATGGAGTAATTGATGAATTGGCTTTAAACACCAACGTCGAAAAAGTTTATCTTAAAAATGTTGATCTTGGAACAGGAAGTATTGAAATTGAGATATATGCTCAGGAAGGACTTTTCCATAAAATTTTAAATGAGTTAACAGGCTTTGAAATTGAAGGGGATCATACCTTACTTCGGCTAATGCAAGAGTTAAGCGTAATCAAAAAAGACTATGATAAAATTTCTTACGGTTTACAAGAAGTACGCAATATGGGTTATGGTATGGTAGTACCTACTGTTGAAGAAATGGAACTGCAAGAACCAGAATTAATTAAACAAGGACGTGGTTTTGGGGTTAAACTAAAAGCAGTAGCACCATCTTACCATTTAATCAAAGCAAATATTACAACTGAAATAACTCCTTTAATTGGAACAGAAAAACAATGTGATGACTTAATTAAATACATTATGGATGAATTTGAAGAGAACCCACAAAAGATATGGGAAACTAATGTTTTTGGAAAATCCTTAAGTGATTTAGTACGGGAAGGAATTCAAGGTAAGCTTTATCATATGCCTGAAAATGCCCAGCAGAAGTTACAGGAAACGTTAGAGAGAATAGTAAATGACGGAAGTGGTGGATTGATTTGCATTATTATATAAGTCGGTTTAAACCGACTTTTTTATTTTTTAAGAGTTATTTACTGAAGAGTTTCATAAAATGTTGGGAAATAGTTATTGACAATTAAACGCATCCTATGGTAATGTCTACTGTATAAAACCAAATGTTCACCATGCAAAGACGAGTAGGTGAGAAAGGTGCCTAAAACAGAAAATGAACGTTTTTACATCGTAAGTGCAAATATATTACCTGAAGCTATTAAAAAAACTGCTGAGGTAAAGGAAATGCTTAAAAAAAATGAGGCCATGACAATTAATGAAGCGGTAAAGAAAATTGGACTTTCGAGAAGCGCCTTTTACAAGTACAAAGAAGGTGTTTTCCCTATCTATTCTAGTGGGACGAGTCAGATTACTACTATTTCGTTAATTTTAGAGCACCGTTCTGGCATTTTATCTCAAGTTATTAATTCAATTGCTGACGTTCAAGGGAACGTTCTAACTATTAATCAAAGTATACCACTACAGGGCTTGGCCAACGTAACAATATCTATTGAAGTAGGTAATTTGACTTTAGGGTTAAATGAGCTCATACTGTTACTTAAAAATATAGATGGTGTTAATAAAGTTGAAATATTAGGTAACAGTTAATTATTAAACAATATAGTTATAGGGTGGGATAAGTTTGGAAACTATTAAAATTGGAATTTTGGGTTGCGGTACTGTAGGCAAGGGCGTAATTAAAGTACTTTGCAATAATAGAGATAGTATCGCCAGAAAAATTGGCAGCTATATAGAAATTGTTAAAGTGTTGGAGCGAGATCAGCAAAAAATTCAAGATCCAACTTTTCGCCAGATTTCTTTTACTTCAAACGCTTATGAAATTTTAGATGATCCCGAAATAAATGTTATTGTTGAGGTAATGGGAGGAATTGAACTTCCACGGGAATATATTGTATATGCATTGCGAAATGGCAAAAGTGTTGTTACTGCCAATAAAGATTTAATGGCCATAAATGGTGAGGAGCTTTTCGCTGCGGCTGAGGAAGGAAAAGCTGATTTACTGTTTGAAGCCAGTGTAGGAGGCGGAATACCCATTATCGGACCATTAAAAGAATCCCTAGCAGGCAATAAAATTAATACGGTAATGGGCATCATTAATGGCACGACTAATTATATTCTAACAAAGATGGCTAACATGGGTAGTGATTTTGACGAAGTATTAGCAGAAGCGCAAAAGTTGGGTTATGCAGAAGCAGATCCTACTTCAGATGTGGAAGGATTAGATTCAGCTAGAAAAATCGCTATTCTTGCCTCAATTGCATTTAATACTAGAATCACTTTTCCTAATGTTTATGTAGAAGGGATTACAAAAGTATCTGCAAGCGACATTCTTTATGCAAAAGAATTGGGTTATGTTATAAAACTATTAGGTATTGCCAAAGAAGAACAAAAAGAAATTGAGGTAAGAGTACATCCAGTATTTTTGCCTAAAAATCATCCATTAGCTAGTGTAGATAATGTTTATAATTCAATTTATATTAAGGGAGATGCAGTTGGAGATGCCATGTTTTTTGGCCGTGGAGCTGGAGAACTGCCTACGGCTAGTGCAGTAGTTGGGGATATAATGACTATTGCTAAAAATATAAAGAACGGTTTAATGGGAACAAATCAATGTACTTGTTTTGAACACAAAAGAATTAAAACTATTTTTGAAACAAAATCAAAATATTATTTAAGACTTAGCGTTAAAGATAAACCTGGAGTCTTAGCTAGCATTGCCAGTGTTTTAGGTAATCAAGAGGTCAGTATTGCCTCTGTAATACAAAAGAAAAGACAAAACGAAATAGCAGAGATTGTTTTAATAACCCATGAGGTCAAAGAGGCCAACTTGCAGGATGCTTTAAATATTATTCGAGGTTTGTCAGTAGTTAACGAAATTAGAAATGTTATTCGAGTTGAGTCTGGTGAAGAATAAAATATTGGGGGAAAAAATATGATAAAAGTTCGGGTGCCTGCTACAACTGCAAATCTAGGTCCTGGGTTTGATACATTAGGAATGTCCTTAGATTTATATAATTATCTAGAATTAGCTGAAATAGAAAAGGGTTTAGAGGTATATGTTCAGGGTGAGGGAGAGCAGGTAATACCTAAGAATTCGGACAATATAGTTTTAAAAGCTATAGTTGAAACACTAAATCGCTGTAAGTATAAACGTAAAGGTTTACAAATTAAGCTTATTAATCATATTCCTGTAGCAAGGGGCTTAGGCAGCAGTGCGGCGGCAATAGTCGGTGGAGTTTATGCTGCTAATTTATTAGCTGGAAATAAATTATCTAAGGAAGAGCTCTTAGATATTGCAGTTGGACTAGAAGGACATCCTGATAATGTGGCACCTGCCCTATTAGGCGGGATACTAGTAAGCAGTGTTAAAAACAACAGCATAATTTATCGTCGAATAAAGCCTCCGGAGGAAATTTCTACTGTTGTAGCTATACCTAATTTTTCTTTATCCACTAAAGTTGCGAGAAATGTACTTCCGGAAAAAATTTTACTTAAAGATGCGGTGTTTAATGTCGGCAATATTGCTTTACTTGTTCTGGCATTGGCCTCACAAGATTACGATTTATTGGGGCAAGTCATGGAGGATAAACTGCATCAGCCTTACAGAATGAAACTAATACCTGGAATGGATCATGTATTTAAAGCTGCAATAAGAAAGGGTGCCCTAGGTGTAGCATTAAGCGGAGCAGGTCCGACTTTAATAGCTTTTACGCGAGGGTATAAAAAGGAAGTTGGGGAAGCCATGCAGGAAACATTTCAAAATTATGGTGTTTCTTGTTCCATTAAAAATTTAAAACCCACTTTTTTAGGTGCAGAAACAGTCGTTTAAACAAATGGGGGTATGTAACATGGGAATAGTGGTGCAAAAATTCGGAGGCAGTTCAGTTGCCAATCCCGAACGTATACAAAGAGTTGCTCAAAGAATTGTAGAATGTTATAAATCCGGTAACCAAGTTGTTGTGGTTGTTTCGGCACTTGGTGATGCGACCGATAATTTAGTTGCACTATCTCGAAGGATTACTACCAATCCTTCAGATCGGGAAATGGATATGCTTTTGGCAACTGGTGAACAAGTATCTATTGCCTTATTAACTATGGCTATTCATGCTCTGGGCTACGAGGCAATATCTTTAACCGGTCCCCAAGCCGGTATTATTACGAGTAATGTTCATACAAAAGCTAAAATAATAAATATTAATAGTGCACGCATTCAAAAGGAATTACATCAAGGAAATATTGTTATTGTCGCTGGTTTTCAAGGAAAAACTGCTAATGGAGAAATAACAACATTGGGACGCGGAGGGTCAGATACTTCTGCTGTTGCCTTGGCCGCTGCCTTAAAAGCAGACATCTGTGAAATTTTTACAGATGTAGATGGAGTTTACACTACAGACCCTAGGATAGAAGTTAATGCTCAAAAACTTTCCTCGATATCCTATGAGGAAATGCTTGAATTAGCAAGTCTTGGGGCCTTAGTTTTACAACCTAGAGCAGTAGAATTTGCAATGCAATTTAATGTTAAATTACACGTTCGTTCCAGTTTTAACTATAATGAAGGTACAATTGTGCAGGAGGTTAGTAATATGGAAAGAGATATAGCAGTAAGCGGTATAGCACATGATTCTAATGTAGCGAAAATTACTCTTTTTGGTGTACCCGATGAACCAGGAGTCGCCTGTAAACTTTTTACTGCTTTAGCTGATGGAAATATTAACATTGACATGATTATCCAAAGCAGTTCCCGGAGTGGGCATAACAACATTACTTTTACAGTTGCAAAGGATGATGCGGCAAAAGCTTTGGCTATTACTGAACAAATAAAAGAGATAATTGGTGCTGAAGGAACTGCTTGTGATGACACAGTAGCAAAAGTTAGTATTGTTGGAGCTGGAATGGTTGCTAACTCAGGCGTTGCAGCTAAAATGTTTGAAGCCTTATCCAAAGAAAAAATTAATATTCAATTAATATCCACATCTGAAATAAAAATATCTTGTATTGTTGGCATCAATGATGTTGAGAAGGCTGTCAGAGCTATCCATGCTAAATTTAAGCTTAATAAAAAACAAAATCAGTTGGATCTTGCCACTATTAACTAAATAGAGAATTTTTCTTGACATTATTATTACAAGATAGTAAAATATAATTTGTTCGGGGCGTGGCTCAGTTTGGTAGAGCGCTACCTTGGGGTGGTAGAGGTCGCACGTTCAAATCGTGTCGCTCCGACCAAATACTTTTATAGCAAAATTTATTTTTTGCGAAACTCCTCTCGAAATGAGAGGCTTTTTTGTTTTACTTGCTAAATATGTTTTGTTAACATTAGTATAATTAATGTTATTTATTAACAATATATTAAATGGATTATAATAAAGGGGTAAGGAACTGATGGAAATTAACAGCTTAAAAAATGAATTTAAAAGTATATTTAAAAAATTTAACGAATTGTGTAGAGAGGTAAGCGAAAAGAACAATTTAAAAAAGCAAGAATTATTACAGAAATTAATTAATGATTTTTACAGCTATTTTTCTAATAAGGGTTATAGGATAATTTCAGGAGAGAATAAGTATACAGCCGAAAAAAATGATTTTGAAATATCTTTAATATTTAATGATGATGATACTTTTTTGCTTGAAATCCCACAAAAAGATGTCACGTATAGCCTAGAAATCAGAGCTGGGTATGATGCACAGAAAATGATATTTTGGAAACATCCTTTAACCTACAAAGCTGAATTTTTAATGATCAACGGGAATGTAGATGAATTTTTAGGTGAAATTACTGACCTTGAGGTCCTAAAAAAGCTGTATCAGAACCTACATGAAAATATCTTACATTACGAACAAACTTTAAAGAATTATGATGAAGTCGACTTTGTTTATTCATTTTTAGATTCAAATATTGAAATTACTGACTTTACTGATATAATGGAAAAACATCTTCAGTTTGACCAATAATTAATGCTAAAAAATACTCCTACTACCATAGGAGTATTTTTTAGCATTAAAACCACTTTTTTGAGAAAGAATTACTTTAAATAAAAAAATTAATCGGTGGATTAAATGAATAAAATTAATCTTTTATATTTAGTAAGGCCAGTGGCAGGTGGCATTAAAACTCATCTTATAAATCTTTGCAATGGATTAGAAGAAGAAAAATATAATATATATTTAGCTACTCCAAATATCCAAGATTTTATTCCCCATTTACCGAAACAAAATGTACAGTTATTGTCCTGTGGGATAACGGGCAATTTGAATTTACCGTTAGATTATAAGGTTGTACATGAAATTGCTCATTTTTTGAGACAGTACCATATTCAAATTATCCATACCCATGGCTTTAAAGCAAGTTTACTAGGACGTATTGCTGCCCGAATGGTAAAAACCCCAATTGTAATAACAACTGCTCATAATTTTATTTATAATAACTTAAATAATAGCATAACAAAATTATTGGTTAGAAATTTGCAAAAAAAATTAGCTACCGGTACTGATCATTTTATTGCCGTTTCCCAGGCTTTAGCGGAAGATATTATTAAAAATGAAGGAATTTTGCCTAAAAAGGTTACCACGATATATAATGGAATAGATACTAGAATTCAACGAAAACGAATTATACTTCTAGAAAATTTAATTGACCCTTCGTTTCAAAATATTGTTGTGATTGCGCGCCTCATACCTGAAAAAGGTGTACATTTATTTATACAGATGTCTAAAATAATTGCAAATTTATTCCCACTTGCCAGGTTTTATATTATTGGTGATGGCCCAGAGAAAAATAATTTAAAATTGCAAGTTAAGGAATATGATTTAGAGGAAAAAATATTTTTCTTGGGTTATAGAAATGATGTTGCCGATTTGCTTTCTCAATTTAAAATAGTTGTTATACCTTCATTAAACGAAGGTTTATCTGTAACTGCTTTAGAAGCAATGTTAGCACAAAGGGCAATTGTTGCTTCAAATGTTGGCGGACTTCCTGAATTAATTGAACATGGAAAAACAGGTCTCCTTTTTTCGAAAGGAAATGTAATTGAAGGGGCAAATCAAATTATCAATTTACTTAACAATAAAAATTTAGCAGCTTATCTAGCTCATAATGCATTGCAAAAGGTTCTAAAAAATTTTAGTCGAGAAAAAATGTGTCAAGAAACAAGTGAGATTTACGAACATTATTATCTAGTAAAGAAATTATAAGAAAAACTTTTTTAAGTAATGAGACATATTGTTTTTGAATAAATTATATTACGTTGACATTAATATGCTGATTTTTTTTTATTTTACTGCTTTTGGCCTTAAAATAGTAGTGTAGGGGGTTAGAAAGTGAAAGTCAAAAAAGCAATAATACCAGCTGCTGGGCTGGGAACGAGGTTTCTACCTGCGACAAAAGCACAACCTAAGGAAATGTTACCAATTGTTGACAAGCCAGCTATTCAATATATTGTTGAGGAAGCTGTAGCGTCGGGTATTGAAGATATACTTATTGTAACAGGCCGTAATAAAAGAGCTATAGAAGATCATTTTGATCGCTCAATTGAACTAGAAATTCAGCTCAAGGGAAAAAACTCCACTAAGCTTTTAAATCAAGTTGTAGAAATATCCGAAATGGCAGATATTCACTATATTAGACAGAAGGAAACCAAAGGACTAGGACACGCGGTTTATTGTGCTCGTAAATTCATAGGAAATGAACCATTTGCTGTTCTCTTAGGTGATGATATTATTTCAAGTAAAATTCCCTGTTTAAAACAAATGTTAGAAATTCATGATCAGTTAGGAGGAACCATTTTAGGTATCAAAGAAGTATCAGCAGAAGAGGTAAATAAATACGGTATTTTAGATGCGCAATTTATAAAAAAAGGATTGCACCGAGTAACTAATTTAGTAGAGAAACCAAAAGCGGAGGAAGCTCCCTCAAGTTTAGCTGTAATGGGTAGGTATATTATCCAGCCAGAAATTTTTTCAATCTTAGAACAAACTCCTCCAGGTTCAGGCGGTGAAATCCAGCTTACTGATGCACTAAAGGAGTTATGTAAAACTCAGCCTATTTACGGATATGAATTTTTAGGACGCAGATATGATATAGGCGACAAGCTAGGATTTTTAATGGCAACAATTGAATTCGCTTTACAACGTGAAGATTTAACTCCTAGCTTTAGTAAATATTTAGCAGAGTTAAAATTTAACCTAACTTCTCCATATCTTGAGGAAACTGCAGCAACCATGGCTGAGAAAGACTAAAAGTTTTGACTTTTAGTCTTTTTAGTTGGTGCGCTCGGCATGGGCGCTTGCTTGTCGGTGAAAGTCCGATACGGGGGTTGATAGTGCCAACCGTTAGCCTAAGACAAGGGTGTCCATCGTGAGGTGGAATCTAAAGGAAGCCGGCGGCAAAGCTCTGGATAAAGAACTTGAAACAAGAGGCCTGAAATTCTGCCGTTATGCAGACGACTGTAACATCTACGTTAAAAGTCGTAAAGCAGCAAACAGAGTAATGGCAAGCATCACTAAATTCATTGAAGGAGAGTTAAAACTCAAGGTCAATAAAAAGAAAAGCACAGTGGATAGACCTTGGAAACTTAATTCTTAAGTTTTTCCTTTTACCATAAAAAGGGTGGAATAAGAGTGCACCCGAAGCCCGTTAAGAAATTTAAGCAAAAACTAAAAAAGCTAAAGGCAGAAGCAACGCTATGAGTATGGAGCAAAGAATGTTAAAGCTAAAACAGTGCATAACAGGATGGGCTAATTACTTTAGCATTGCAGATTTGGGAACTCTTGCAAAACAATGGATGAGTGGCTGAGAAGAATACCAGTTTGAGAAAATATCTATGACAACCTGGCATAACTCCGCAAACCCATTGATAAGTATGGCCTTACCAAACAGTTGGTTTAAGGAATAGGGTTAATTGATTTGGAAACATAAAATGTCGGCGTTTTGTCTCACTTCTACGAGAAGTGACTGAGGTCTATCAGGAGCCGTATACGAGGCCCGTACGTACGGTTCTGTGAGAAGGATAAAGCCGAAGCAAATTATTTTGGCTTTACCTTACTCGATCTATAAATTTACCTTTAAACTTTCGCTTAGATATTAAATTAATTATAATAATGGTAATATCACTTTTAGATGGGGAGATTAACATGAAATTAGTTTTCCATGGGCATTCATGTTTTGAAATATGCTTAGCTCAAGATAATATTATAATTGATCCCTGGCTTAATAATAACCCTCAGGCAAAGGTTAGACCAGAAGAGATAAATGTTTCCGCAGTTCTAGTTACCCATGGGCATAGTGACCATTTAGGCGATGCTATTTATATTGCCCGAAATAACAATGCGCTACTTATTGCTCCATTTGAATTGGCTAGCTACTGCAATAATTTTGGGGTTAGAACTCATGGGATGCATATTGGAGGAGCTAACCGCTTTTCTTTTGGCAAAGTTAAGTTGACTCAAGCTTTACATGGTTCAGCTGTGATAGAAGATAAAAACATAATATATACAGGAAACCCCTGTGGATTTATTTTAGAATTAGAGGGGAAAACCGTTTATCATGCTGGAGATACGGGACTTTTTGGAGATATGCAGTTAATTGGCAAAAACTACAATATTGACGTTGCACTTTTACCTATTGGGGATAATTTTACAATGGGAATTGATGATGCAGTACAGGCAGTTGAGTTTTTACGTCCTAAAGTTGTTATTCCAATGCATTATAATACTTTTTCTTTAATTACTCAAAATGTACAAGAATTTGTAGAAAAAGTTAAACTTTGCAATTGTTCTGAAGCAATACCTCTACAATCAGGCAATGCTTTTACGTTATAATTTTGATATAATTAAATAGTTATGGTTGAAGAAAGATGGTGAGTGCAAGCATTGATTAAGTATTTTCCAGTCTTACTAGATTTAACGCAAAAAAAATGCCTAGTAATCGGTGGCGGAGAAGTTGCGCAACGTAAAGTTTTTTCTTTATTAGAATGCGATGCTGAAATTGTTTTAATTAGTCCTACAATAACTGAGAAATTACAATATCTTGTAAAAAACCATAAGATTAGTTATATACCTAGGGAATACAATCCTAAAGATTTGGGTTTACCGTTTATTGTTATTTGTGCAACTGGAAATACAGAACTTAATTTAGCTATCGCTGCCGAATGTTCTAAACGTAACATTTTAGTAAATGTAGTAGACAGCCCTGACAGTGGTAATTTTATTGTGCCGGCTGCCATACGTAGAGGAGACTTATGTATCAGTATATCTACCGGGGGGCATAGTCCTGCTCTCTCTAAAAAGATTAGGCAACAGTTAGAAAGTCAGTTTGGGGAAGAATATATAAAATATCTTGATTTAATGGAGGAAATGCGTAAAACAGTTATTGAAAATATCCCTGAACAAAAAAAACGTGCGGAAATATTTAAAAAATTAGTTGATAGTGATATTTTGGACTTACTCAAAACAGGACAAGATCAACTTGCTAAGGAGAGAGCTAAGCAATGTATATCGTTGTAGTTGGGTTGAACCATAAAACAGCACCTGTGGAAGTAAGAGAAAAGTTATCTTTTTCACATTCAGAATTATCAACAGCCCTAGACCAATTAAAAAAATGTGGTTATATTAATGGATGTGCTATCCTTTCTACCTGCAATAGAACTGAAGTATATGCATCTGTTAGTGATATTGAGCTTGGATTACTAGAAATTTATTCATTGTTAAGTCTAAGTTGTAGTTTACAAGTAGAAAATTTAAAAGAGTATTTATATGTGTTTAATGATTATGATGCTGTTAAGCATTTGTTTAATGTTGCTGCTGGTTTAGATTCTATGATATTAGGTGAAACTCAAATTTTAGGGCAGGTAAGAGAAGCGTATTTGGAAGCCTGTAATTATGGTTCAACAAACGGTGTTTTGAATAATCTTTTCCAACAAGCTATTTCTGTTGGCAAAAGAGTTCGAACAGAAACTAAAATTGATCAGAGTGCTGTTTCTATAAGTTATGCTGCTGTTGAACTCGCCAAAAAATACTTTGGTAACTTGAATGGACGTACAGTCTTAGTAATGGGTGCGGGCAAAATGAGCGAGTTAACAGTTAGATATTTAGTAGCAAATGGTGTTTCAACCGTATTAGTTACAAATCGTTCTTATGAAAAAGCATGTAATTTAGCAGGAGAATTTGGTGGAATAGCTGTAAGATTTGACGAACTAAACAATTACTTACCTACATCTGATATTTTAATTAGTTGTACTTCAGCCCCTCACTATATACTCAAAAAACAAGAATTGGAAATTATGCTGGCAGATAGGTCTGAGGCTATTCTTTTAGTTGATATAGCCGTACCTAGAGATATTGATCCCCAGGTAGCAGAAATTCCATTAGTTAGGTTATATGACATTGATGATTTACACGATGTAGTTGAGCAGAATTTAGAAGAAAGAAAGCAAATTGCTATAATTGCAGAAAATATTATTAGTGAAGAGATAAATGTTTTTTTTGATTGGTTAAATTCTTTGTTTGTTGTTCCTACAGTTATATCTTTAAAAAGAAAAGCTATAAAAATAAAGGAGCAAGAACTTGCAAGAGCCTTACGCCGTTTATCTTCACTGACAGAAAAGGAAAAAAATATTATAGCTTCCATGGCTAATTCTATTGTTAATCAATTAGTACATGATCCAATTGTTAATTTAAAGAATTATGCGTCAACTCAACAAGGTCATTTATATACGGAAGTGTTGCAAAATCTTTTTAATTTAGATGTTCAAGATTTACCACCAACAAACCAGGTTAATATAAAAAAGAAACTTAAACTTAAGTAGCACCAATAAATTGGGGGGAGAAGAGTGCGGGAGATAGTAATTGGAACTAGGGAAAGCGCTTTGGCATTATGGCAGACTAATTGGGTTGTTGAACGATTACGTGCTAGAAACCCAGAATACACTTTTAGAATTAAAAAAATTAAAACACAAGGAGATAAAATTTTAGATGTTGCCTTAGCTAAAATTGGCGATAAAGGACTATTTACTAAAGAAATAGAAATGGCTATGTTGAACAAAGAAATTGATTTAGCCGTCCATAGCATGAAAGACTTGCCAACAGTGCTTCCACTAGGGTTAAAAATTGGTGCAATTTGTGAGCGTACCGATTCAAGAGATGTAGTATTATCCCTTAAAAACTACAGCTTAGATTCTTTACCTAAAGGAGCTAAAGTTGGAACTAGTAGTTTACGCAGAAAATCACAGCTTTTAAATTATAGGCCAGATTTAAAAATTGAAGATTTAAGAGGCAACCTTAATACTAGAATTTCAAAATTAGAACAAGAAGGGTTCGAAGCAATTATTTTAGCGGCTGCTGGTGTCAAAAGAATGGGTTTCGAACACCTTATTACTCAAGTTATACCAAACCATATTTGTCTCCCAGCTGTTGGACAAGGTTCCATTGGAGTTGAAATACGGTCCGATGATGAAGAAATTTATAATATTACTCAAAAAATCGCTCATTCCGAATCTTCTTTAGCAATTGAAGCAGAACGTGCTTTTTTAAAAACTCTAGAAGGAGGATGTCAAATACCAATTGGTGCTTTTGGTGAAATAGTTGGAAATGAATTATCTTTGGTTGGATTAGTAGCTAGTTTAGATGGTAAAAAAATTATTAGAGATAAAGTCACAGGTTTAAGCGCTCAACCTGAAAAAATTGGTCAGTGTTTGGCAGAGAAATTACTGCAAAAAGGGGCAGATGTTATTTTAAATGATGTGAGACGGGAGATTGAGAATAGTGGCAAATAAAGGATATGTATATTTAGTTGGTGCTGGTCCAGGGGACCCAGGACTTTTAACAATTAAAGGACAGCAATGTATACAGAAAGCAGATGTTGTAGTATATGACCGCCTAGTAGGGAAAAAATTACTTGGTTATGTTCGCTCTGATGCAGAACTTATTTACGTAGGTAAATCGCCTGAAAGGCATACCTTACGTCAAGAAGAGATAAATGAACTATTATTAAAGAAGGCTTTAGAAGGGAAAATAGTTACCAGACTAAAGGGAGGGGATCCCTTTGTTTTTGGTAGGGGTGGAGAAGAAGCAGAAATACTTCAGGAAAATGGAGTGCAATTTGAAATTGTGCCTGGAATAACTTCAGCCATAGCTGTTCCTGCTTATGCAGGCATACCTGTAACTCACCGCAATTGTACATCAACTATTGGTATTGTGACAGGTAATGAAGATCCAACTAAAGAAGATTCAAGTATTTCCTGGGATAAAATTGCTACTGGCATGGGTACACTTGTTTTTTTAATGGGTATGGCAAATTTACCTAAAATTGTACATAAATTAGTAACTAATGGAAGATCGGCTGATACTCCTGTAGCTTTAATCAGGTGGGGGACAAGGCCGGAGCAAGAAACTTTAGTCGGTACTTTATCTGATATAGTAGCAAAAGCTGAAAAAGTTGGCTTTAAAAATCCTGCAATTATTATTGTGGGTGAAGTAGTTACCTTAAGAGATAAACTGCAGTGGTTTGAGCAAAAACCTCTATTTGGCAAAAGAATTGTTGTTACTAGATCCCGAGAACAAGCTAGTGCTTTAACAAACTGTTTAGAACAACTAGGTGCGGAAGTCGTTGAATTCCCTACAATTGAAATTACTCCCCCTGCAGACTATTCTCTATTAGATCAAGAGCTAGAGAATATTGCAAGCTATAAATGGATTATATTTACTAGTGCCAATGGTGTTCGAGCATTCTTTAAACGTCTGCGGGATTTAAAAATGGACATCAGGAGTCTTTACGGCATCAACATTTGTGCTATTGGCCCCAAAACTTCTGAAGCTTTAGAAAACTATGGTTTATGTGTTGAATATGTACCTGAGGAATTTGTAGCGGAAGCAGTTATTGCTGGTTTACAAGATAAAATAACAGAAGGGGATAAAGTGTTATTACCGCGGGCTGACATTGCACGCAAAGTGCTGCCTGAAGCCTTGAAAAAGATAGGGGCAGAGATTACAGAAGTGGCTGTTTATAGAACTGTTAGATCTGAAAATAACTTACCAATGTTACTTGAGTTATTTGAGAATAATCAAATTGATATTATTACCTTTACAAGCTCATCTACAGTTAGAAATTTTATTGAAACCCTACCGCAAGGCCAAAAATTAGATTTATTAAATAAGCCGAAAATTGCCTGTATCGGTCCTATAACTGCGCAAACTGCCAAAGATTTTGGATTAGATGTCCATATTGTAGCATCTGAATATACAATCGAAGGTTTAGTACAGGCATTAGTTAAGTCTAAGTAAGGTAAAGCAAAATATTTTATTGGGGGTTATATTATGCCTGAATATCCTATTTATAGACCTAGAAGGTTACGTAAAACTGAAACATTACGCAACCTTGTACGGGAAACAGAGTTACAACTAAAAAATTTAATTTACCCAGTATTTGTTATTGGGGGGAAAAAAGTTAGGAATCCTATAAAATCTATGCCTGGCGTTAGCCAATTATCAGTCGATGAACTGTTAATAGAGGTTAGAGAAGTTGTAAGTTTAGGAATCCAGTCAGTTATTTTATTTGGTATTCCTGACGTGAAAGACCCTTTGGGCAAAGAAGCATATTCAGAGAATGGAATTGTGCAACAGGCAATTAGAGCATTAAAAAAAGAATTTCCCCACTTACTAGTTATTACTGATGTTTGCCTCTGCGAATTTACCGACCATGGCCATTGCGGTGTAGTTAAGAACGGGCAAGTAATTAATGACGAAAGCCTGGACCTTCTTGCTAAAACAGCTCTTTCCCATGTCCAAGCTGGGGCAGATATGGTTGCGCCATCAGATATGATGGACGGTAGAGTCAAAGCTATTCGACAACGTTTAGATGAGCACGGCTATAAGGATATTCCTATTATGGCCTATTCCGCAAAATATGCTTCAGCTTATTATGGCCCTTTCAGAGATGCTGCAGAATCTACTCCTCAATTTGGCGATCGTAAAAGTTATCAAATGGACCCTGCCAATCGGGAAGAAGCATTGCGGGAAGTTGAACTTGACATTCAAGAAGGTGCGGATATTATTATGGTCAAACCAGCTTTAGCCTATTTGGATATTATCAGGCTAGTTCATGATAATTTTAATTACCCTCTAGCTTGTTATAATGTAAGCGGAGAATATTCAATGATTAAAGCAACTGCACAACAAGGCTGGATTGATGAAAAAAAAGTTGTTCTAGAAACTTTACTTGGAATGCGTAGAGCAGGTGCAAGTATGATTATTACTTATTTTGCTAAGGATGTGGCACGCTGGCTTAAGGAAAAATAAAAGGGGGCAGGATAATGAAGTTAGTTAAATCTCAGGAATTATTTCAAAAAGCTCAGAAATTAATGCCTGGAGGAGTTAACAGCCCTGTACGAGCATTTAAATCTGTTGGATTAAATCCTCCTTTTATAAAAAAAGGTTTAGGATCTAAAATTTATGATGAGGATGGAAATGAATATATAGATTATGTTGGGTCTTGGGGGCCCTTAATTTTGGGTCATAGTCATCCCGAAGTTACTACCGCTCTACAGAAGTGCATTTCGAAAGTAGGAACGAGTTTTGGCGCTCCTACAGAACTAGAAGTTATAATGGCTGAGTTAATAACAAAACTTATGCCTTCCATAGAAATGGTTAGAATGGTTAACTCAGGAACTGAGGCAACAATGAGTGCTTTGCGCTTAGCGCGGGGATATACTGGTAGGGATAAAATTATTAAGTTCGAAGGCTGCTATCATGGACATGCAGACCATTTATTAATCAAGGCAGGTTCTGGTGCTTTAACCTTCGGTGTGCCAACTAGTCCAGGCATTCCAGCGAATATTGCAAATAACACAATTGTAGCACCCTATAATAATATTGGGGCATTAGAAGAAATTTTTGCTAAAGATGGGGAAAATATTGCAGGTGTTATTATTGAGCCTGTAGCAGGTAATATGGGCTGCGTTCCGCCTCAGCCTGGATTTTTACAAGACTTAAGGAATTTGACTACCAAATACGGTGCCTTATTGATTTTTGATGAAGTCATGACTGGTTTTAGAGTGAGCCTTGGTGGTGCTCAAGAACGGTATGGAATTACCCCTGATTTAACTTGCTTAGCTAAAATTATTGGTGGTGGCTTACCAGTAGGTGCTTTTGGCGGGAAGAGAGAAATTATGGAGCATATTTCCCCAGCTGGTCCCATCTATCAAGCTGGTACTCTATCTGGAAACCCTTTAGCTATGACAGCCGGTATTACTACGTTACGACTTTTGGCCCTCCCAGGAGTATATGAAGAATTGGAGGAGAAAGCAGCTAAGCTAGAAAAAGGGTTACGAGAAGCAGCAACTGAAGCAGATATAGAAGTAACATTTAACCGTGTAGGAGCAATGTCTACTACATTCTTCACTAACCATGCAGTAGTAGATTTTGACACAGCACTAACCTCTAACTTAACAGCTTTTACAGCGTACTTTAAATCAATGTTGGAGCAGGGCATTTATTTGGCTCCATCACAATTTGAGGCTGGATTTATTTCCTTAGCTCATAGTGATGAAGATATTGAGCGAACCGTTGAAGCTAGTGTAAAGGCCTTTAAATCTGCTTTAAATTCTCAATAATTATATGTATTAATCTTGCCAGGTAGGTAATACTACAATTATACACTCACTTCTTCATAGACCTCCTTTTAACCAACAAGTGTTAGCTTGTTGGTATTTTTTTAGTCTTGTCTTCATTGACATTAATAATTTATATGGTATAATTAATACTGCTTTAAGTAATGCGGCTGTGGCGGAATTGGCAGACGCGCTAGATTCAGGTTCTAGTGAGAGCAATCTCATGGGGGTTCAAGTCCCTTCAGCCGCACCATAATATCATATTTTAATAGGGATCTAATGTATAAAAATACATTAGATTTTTTTGTACTTGTATTGTATTACTTATAAGGATATAAGTGCAAAATAGAGAGCAAGGAGTGGATTAACATGGAATTTATTGACTTAAGAAGCGATACTGTAATAGAACCAACACAAGCAATGCGAGAAGCTATGTACAAAACCAAAGTAGGTGATTCTATTTATAATGATGACCCAACTATGAAGGAATTGGAAGAGTAGCAACTGCTTTGGTAGGTAAAGATGGGGCCTTATTTGTACCAAGTGGAACTTTTGGGAATCAATTAGCATTGTTTACCCATTGTACACGTTAGAAAACGCGCATTCCAATGGTAGGGTTATTCCCTTATAAAATTAATATCATAAAAATAAATAAAAAAAGAACCTACTCAGAGGTCCTCTTTTGGCTGGGGCGGCTGGATTCGAACCAACGGATGGCGGATCCAAAATCCGCTGCCTTACCACTTGGCGACGCCCCAAAAAAAATGGTGGAGAGAGCTGGATTCGAACCAGCGAAGGCGGTGCCAGCAGATTTACAGTCTGCCCCCTTTGGCCAACTCGGGAATCTCTCCATTTTGGTGGAGCCGACGATGGGATTTGAACCCGCAACCTGCTGATTACAAGTCAGCTGCTCTGCCGTTGAGCTACGTCGGCTTTAAGATAAAATATATATAATTAAAAAAGAAGAAAAATGGAGCCGACGATGGGATTTGAACCCGCAACCTGCTGATTACAAGTCAGCTGCTCTACCGTTGAGCTACGTCGGCTTTTAAATGGCGACCCCGATCGGATTTGAACCGACGATCTCCTGCGTGACAGGCAGGCGCTTTAAACCACTAAGCTACGGGGCCATTGATGGTGACCCGTAGGGGATTTGAACCCCTGTTACCGCCGTGAAAGGGCGGTGTCTTAGACCACTTGACCAACGGGCCTTTATTAATTTTGTGTGGTCGGGGCGGAGGGATTTGAACCCCCGACCCTCTGGTCCCAAACCAGATGCGCTACCAAACTGCGCTACGCCCCGCCGACGACAATGGTTATTATATCTAAAGTTTTTTAAAATGTCAACACGTTTGATAAAAAATATTTACTATGCATATTTATTATAAATTATTTACTGATGATACCTAATATTTCTATATTCTAAGTTCTGATCAATAAATTTAATTAATAAACTAGAAAAGTAGTAAACTAATACTTTTTAAATCAGAACAAATAGTATATTATTATATTGTGGTTTTCAAAAACAATTATTCTTAGTATTGCTGATTTTTAAAAAAACCTAGTAAACAACTAAAAATGGCTGAAATTAGTGTTTGTATATTTCTGCAAATTATTATAAAATAACTATTGGACATTGAGATTAAATTCACTTTAATTCCAATATTATTTTTTATTCTTGGACAAGTACCAATTAAAGTTGATAGATACTTCCTAAAGAATCATATATATTACCAGGGTATTTTTTTTTTAATGTAGAAACATGATAATAATAGTGTCTATTAAGTAGTACTATATGTCTAAGAATAAATAATTAGGAGTGACTGTGGTGAAAATTGCCGTTTCAGGTAAAGGCGGAGTTGGCAAAACTACTTTTTCTGCTGAACTGATTAAGTTTTTTGCCCGAAATAACTATACGGTATATGCGGTTGATGCAGATCCAGATTTAAGTTTGGGAACCTTATTAGATTTTCCTGAAGAACAAATTAATAATTTAACACCTATCTGTGATATGCGGGAAGATCTTTTGGCAACAACAGGCGAGGGGGCGTTTTATTCACTTAATCCTGAGGTTGATGAATTATTGAACCGCTTTGTCCTGGAGAAAGATAATATCAAGTTTTTAAAAATGGGTGCATTAAAAAGTGGCGGAACAGCATGTTACTGCAGAGAAAATTCTGTACTACGGGCTGTTATTTCTAAACTTTTATTAGACAAAAAAGAAGTTGTTATAATAGATATGGGGGCTGGCATTGAGCATTTAACAAGGGGTACATCTTCAGGAGTTGACATTATGTTCATTGTAACAGAACCCACTAAAGTTAGTGCCCAGTCAGCTAAAGTCATAGCTAAACTAGCTAATGATCTTGGCATAAAAAATATACAATTTATAGGCAACAAAGTTCACAGCAATGCTGACTATAATTTCTTAAAGCAAAACTTTCCAGAAAACTTAGCATTAGCCATTGAATATGAGGAAGAAATTTTATTAGAAGCCAGAGGGGAAGCTGTTAAAAATAAAAAGCTTACCGAGGCGGTGGAAAGTTTGGGGAATACTCTAAAAGGGAGGGAAGAAGCACAATTAAAATAACTTAAGAGTTTTGAAATACAGAAATTTTGTTAGAAGTACAGAAATTTGTTATATGTTTAATTTGTTATATGTTTATTGAAAACTTATTTTTAACAAAGATATATAAAATTTACCTTTTACACCCAATTGTTATTTATATGTATTTTTAATAATTATTATTTTTAAATAATTATTATTTTCAAAAAGGGGGTTCTTGTAATGCCTAGATTTAGAGATTTAACTCTCACTTCAAAACCCTCAGACACTCCTAGAGTTACTGAGGGAAAAGTTAGGGAGCGTACTGTTGATGAAGCAGCATTAGCGATGTTGGAAGAAGCCAAATCTAAAAATATTGAAACTGCTTTTGACCGCTTTGTTGCTCAACAACCACAATGTAAAATTGGTTATCAAGGAATCTGCTGTCGTATATGTTTGCAAGGTCCTTGCCGTGTAAAACCAGGTGATGGACCTGGAAGCAGAGGTATATGTGGTGCTAATGCATATACAATTGTTGCTAGAAACCTAATTAGATTAATTGCCGGTGGCGCAGCTGCCCACTCTGACCATGGTAAGCACATTGCATTGGCATTATACGAAGTTGCTCAAGGTAAAGCACCTGATTATAGCATCAAAGATCCAGCTAAACTTCGTAGAGTTGCTGAAAAAATTGGTATTAGTGTAGAAGGCAAAACAGATTTACAAATTGCTTATGAAGTTGCAGATGCAGCATTAGAAGATTACAGACGCATAGATGCTAGCAAACCTGCTACTTGGGTAGCTACTTCTATTACTGAAGGACGTAAAAAGAAATTTGCCAGCACTAATATTATGCCTTTCAGCATCAATGGTAATATTGTTGAATTGATTAGTGGTACCCACATGGGTATGGATGCTGATCCGGTTAACTTAATTTTCCAAGGCTTGAAAGTTGCATTATCTGACTATGATGGTAGTTATATTGGAACAGATTTATCCGACATTCTTTTCGGCACACCTCAACCTGTTGTAACAGAAGCAAACTTAGGTGTCCTTGAAAAAGAAAAGGTGAATATTATTGTTCATGGTCACAATCCTTTATTAAGTGAAATGATGGTTCAAGCTGCTAAAGAAATGGAAGCAGAAGCTAAAGAAGCTGGCGCAACCGGAGTTAAATTATCTGGTATTTGTTGTACAGGTAATGAAGTATTAATGCGTCATGGTGTACCTATTGCCACATCCTTTGCATCACAAGAATTAGCAATGATGACAGGTGCGGTTGATGTCATGATTGTTGACGTTCAATGTATTATGCCTTCAATTCGTCAAGTTGCTGAATGTTATAATACTAAAATTGTTACAACTCAACATCATACTAAAATACCTGGTGCTTACCATTTTGCTTTTCAAGAAGATAAAGCTTTAGAAACTGCAAAAGAAGTTGTACGTTTGGCAATTCAAGCTTATAAAGAAAGACAGGGTGGACCAGTTGCTATTCCAAATATTAAAAATAAAGTTGTAGCAGGTTTCAGCTTAGAAGCAGTTCTAGACATCTTCAGTAAAGTTAATCCTGAAGAACCTATGAAAGTTGTCACAGATGCAATTTTAGCTGGAGAAATCAAAGGTGTAGCTGCATTTATTGGATGTAATAACCTGAAAGGTTATCAAGATAACAACCATTTAACAATTATGAAAGAAATGGCTAAAAATGACGTCTTGATTTTAACAACAGGTTGTTCCGCTCAAGCATTTGCAAAACACGGTTTCTTAGATCCTGCTTGTGTTGATGAATATGCAGGTCCTGGCTTAAAAAGCTTCTTAAAACGTTTGAGCGATGCTAACGGAGTAGACTTACCTTTAGCATTCCACATGGGTTCTTGTGTCGATAATACTCGTTTATGTAATTTCTATACAATGATGGCTAATGTACTTGGAGTTGACACACCAAAAGTACCGTTTGTAGTTTCTGCTCCTGAAGCTATGAGCGAAAAAGCTGTAGCAATCGGAAGTTATAATGTTAGCTTGGGTGTTCCGGTGCATGTAGGTACAATGCCACCTGTTGAAGGTAGTGACTTGATTTACGGTGTTACTACTCAAATTGCATATGATGTATTTGGTGGATATTTCATTCTTGAAACCGATCCTGAAGTTGCTGCGAAAAAACTATTAAATGCGTTAGAATACCGTACTTGGAAGCTACAAGTACATCATGATGTAGCAAAGAAATTTGATACTGAAATATGTAAAGGATACTAATATTTCTTGGAAGGGAAGGGGGAGAATAATGAGCGATTTTGATAAAATTTATGAAGGTGCAATAATTGAAGGTAAAGAACCAAAAAAATTATTCAAACAAGCTTATGACGGTACTATTATCGCATTAAGCTATGCAGAGATTATGTTAAATCAAGCAATAAAAGAATATGGTGAAAATGCTGAAATAGGATATCCTGATACAGCATATTTCCTCCCTGTAATTAGATCATTAAGTGGTGAGGAAGTAACCAGATTAGGTCAGTTAGTACCAATCTTAAATAGAATGCGTCATCAGGTTAAATCTGATTTAACCTTTGAAAATATGCTCTTAGCTGGTGAATCAACTCTTTATGCTGCAGAAATCATCGAAGCTATAAGATATTTAAGAAAAGAAAACATGGCTGTTGAGCCTTGGACAG
Organism: Bacillota bacterium LX-D; assembly: GCA_031628995.1. Lineage (NCBI taxonomy): Bacteria > Bacillati > Bacillota > Bacillota bacterium LX-D. Next base: position 59,355 of record JAVLUO010000011.1, read on the forward strand.
GCTTCTTAGGGGACCCCATACTCAGAAAATATGGTATTAAAATGGTTGACTGGACCATCCCTGGTGAAGCAGTTATTGTGGGAAGAGCTAAAGACAGTAAAGCTGCAAAAAAAATAGTAGATGACTTGATGGGTAAGGGCTTAATGATTTTCCTGTCAGATGAAATTATTGAGCAGTTATTAGAAGAAAACGTTAAATTAGGTGTTGACTATATTGCGTTTCCATTAGGAAACTTCACTCAAGTTGTGCATGCAGCAAACTACGCCTTAAGAGCTGGTATGGCTTTTGGTGGTGTTGCACCTGGTTTAAGAGAAGAACACAGAGATTATCAGCACAGACGTATATTGGCTTTCGTTCTTCAATTAGGTGAAAGAGACGAAGTTAAAACTGCTGCTGAAATGGGCTGTATTTTCTTGGGATTCCCAGTCATCACTGACCAAGAGCTAGAGCCTGATGAAACACTTAATGATTGGTATATTTCACAGCCTAACTATGATAAATTAGTACAAACTGCGTTAGAAGTTAGAGGTATTAAATTAACCAACGTTGAAATTGATATTCCAATTAACTTTGGTCCTGCTTTCGAAGGTGAAACAATTCGTAAAGGCGATATGTTTATTGAAATGGGTGGGGGTAGAACACCATCCTTCGAACTTGTTAGAAATGTTGCGGAAGATCAAATTGAAGACGGGAAAATCACTGTAATTGGCCGCGAAATGGATGAAATAACTGAAGGTGAAAAGCTCCATTTCGGATTGATGGTGGATATTTATGGCCGTAAAATGCAAGATGATTTTGAAGGTGTGCTAGAACGTCGTATTCACGATTGCATGAACTATGGTGAAGGCTTATGGCACACGGCTCAAAGAGATTTAAACTGGCTGCGTGTAAGTAAAGATGCTGTAGCTAAAGGGTTTAAATTTAGACATTATGGGGAAATTATTATTGCTAAAATGAAACAAGATTTCCCTGCAATTGTAGACAGAGTACAAGTTACAATTATTAATGACCCAGACGAAGTCTTGAAGCAACTTGAAGTTGCTAGAGAAAGATACAAATTTAGAGATGATAGAACTAAAGGTATGACAGACGATGCAGTTGATACATTCTACTCTTGCATACTTTGTCAATCCTTTGCTCCAAGTCACGTTTGTATTGTAACACCAGAACGTGTTGGTCTCTGCGGTGCTGTTTCGTGGCTCGATGCAAAAGCTGGCTATGAGATTAACAATGCTGGTCCAAACCAACCTATTGTTAAAGGTGAAGCTATAGATGAGGTTAAAGGTGTATGGCAAAGCTGTAATGATTATTTCAATCAAGCATCAAATGGACACTTAGATGAAGTATGCCTTTATTCTTGCTTAGACAGACCAATGACATCTTGTGGATGCTTTGAAGCTATTATGGCTATTGTCCCGGAAGCTAATGGCTTAATGATTACTACAAGGGAACATGGTGGATCTACGCCATGTGGCATGACCTTCTCCACGCTTGCAGGTACTGTTGGTGGTGGTATGCAAACTCCTGGATTCTTGGGTATTGGCCGTAGCTATATTGTAAGTAGGAAGTTTATTCCTGCCGACGGCGGTATTGCAAGAATCGTATGGATGCCTAAAGAACTAAAAGAGCAATTAAGAGAAGAGTTTATACAGCGTTCGATTGAAGAAGGTTTGGGTGAAGACTTTATTGATAAAATCGCTGATGAAACAGTAGGTGAATCTGCTGAAGACATCCTACCGTTCCTTGAAGAAAAAGGACATCCGGCCTTAACAATGGATCCGCTGATGTAAATTATATATTTTAGGAAGGGAGAGATTCAAATTGGCATTGTCAGGTTTAGAGATTTACAAACAATTACCAAAAAAGAATTGCGCTGAATGTGGGCCACCGACTTGCTTAGCATTTGCGATGGCCTTAGCTGGAGGTAAAGCATCCCTGGATTCTTGTCCTTACGTTTCTGATGAGGCAAGAGCGAATCTAGAGTCTGCATCAGCTCCTCCGATTGCTAAAATCACCGTTGGTACAGGTGATTTAGCAGTAGTATTAGGTGATGAAACAGAATTATTTAGACATGACAAAAAGTTCTATCATGAAACTGCCATGGCTTTCACAGTAAACGATGATTTGGCAGACGATGAATTAACTAATCGCATTAAAGAAATTAATGACTTAAAATTTAATAGGGTTGGATTAGATTATAATATCCAACTTATTGCTGTACAAAACAAGTCTAATGATGCTGCTAAATTTGCTGATGCAGTTAAAAAAGTTAAAGAAGCAAGCGCATTGCCCATGGTTTTAGTAACTGAGGATGTGAAAGCAGCTGAAGCAGCACTAGAAGTCGTTGGTGGAGATAATCCATTACTTTGTGGTGCAAACAGTAGCAACTATGAAGCAATGGCTAACCTAGCTAAAGCAAAAGATGTAGCTTTAGTAGTTAAAGCAGACGGCTTAAATGACTTAGCTGAATTAGTAGATAAAGTTGTAGCATTAGGTCATAAGAAAATTGTTGTTGATCCTGGTGCACGTGATGTGTCTAGAGCAATTGCGGATTTCACTCAAATTCGTAGACTGGCTATCAAAAAGAAATTTAGATCTTTTGGTTTCCCAATTTTAACATTCACTAGCGCAACAGATGCATTGGAAGAGTCTTTAGAGGCTTCTGTATATGTAAGTAAATATGCTAGTGTAGTTGTGATGAATACAACTGATAAAGCTGTTGTATTACCTCTGTTAGCTTGGAGACAAAATCTCTACACAGATCCTCAAGTACCAATTAGAGTACAAGAAGGGCTAAGCCCGATAGGTGAGGTAAATGAAAAGTCACCTGTCTATGTTACAACAAACTTCTCCTTAACTTACTACACAGTACAAGGTGAAGTTGAAGCTAGTAAGATTCCGGCATATATCTTAGCAGTTGACACTGATGGGCTTTCTGTATTAACTGCTTATGCTGATGGTAAGTTCGAAGCTGATAAAATTGCTAATGTATTAAAGAAACACGGCGGTGAAGAACAAGTTAAGAGTCGTACTATAGTATTACCTGGTATGGTTGCAGTACTTAGCGGTAAGCTTGAAGAAGCAACTGGTGGCTGGAAGGTAATGGTTGGACCAAGAGAAGCATCTGGAATTACACCTTTTGCTAAAGTTAATTTCGCGTAGGAGATAAGATAAAATGATAACTTGCTCGGTTACTTTTTTGCCTGATAATATTACAGTAAGTGTAGAAAAAGGCAAAACTATAGCTGAAGCAGCACAAATTGCTGGTATAAAACTAAAAATGCCATGCGGTGGCGAAGGATCATGCGGTAAGTGTGCTGTGAAAGTTATGAGCAATCGAGTATCCGACAATGTAGAAATTTCTCTTGACCAGAAGTTTGAACAGGTCTTAGCGTGTCAAACTGAAGTTTCTGAAGATGTTACAGTTGAAGTACCAGTTAATGCGAGGTTGGGAGAGCATCAGGTGTTACTTTCCGCAGAAGATGATAATGCACTTGGTACATTTGCTTTTGAACCTTTATGTTGGAAAGTAACAATTACTCTCTCCCCTCCTTCCATTAATGAAAATGCTAGTGATTGGATTCGCTTAAAGGGTGAGTTAGGTAAAATAGTTGGCGATGAAGAAGTTATTATTGGATTGCCACTATTAACAAATTTAGCGCATATGTTAAGGGATGCAAGCTGGCAAGTAACTGTAACCTTACTTCAGCAAGACGGGTATGTCGAGGTGATTGATCTACAGCCGGGTGCTAACGATGAACCAATTTATGGTTTAGCAATTGATATTGGGACAACTACTGTAGTAGTTTATTTAGTGGATTTGTGTTCTGGCAAAGTTCTAGATAGAAATGGTACGTATAACAAGCAAGCCGTTTATGGTGATGATGTAATTGCACGTATTATACATAGTCAAGAAAAAAATGGTTTGCAGGAACTACAAGATGCAGTTGTAAATACAATTGATGAACTTACGAACCAGCTTTTGAAAAAAACCAGAATAGAAGGTACTGGTGTTAAAGCCATAACAATTGCTGCTAATACAATTATGACACACCTTTTCTTGGGCCTTGATCCTAAATACATTAGGTTGGAACCATATATTCCTACTACATCGCAATTTCCTGCTGTTAAGGCAACAGAAGTAGGGTTGAGAAGTGTACCTAATGCCAATATTTATTGTATGCCGTCAGTAGGTAGCTATGTCGGTGGAGATATTGTGGCTGGAGTGTTGTATACAGGTATAAGTCAGAAAGATGAATTAACGTTATTTATTGACATTGGTACAAATGGAGAAATTGTATTAGGAAATAAAGAATGGTTAATTAGTTGTGCATGTTCGGCGGGACCTGCATTTGAAGGTAGCGGTATAACATGTGGTATGCGTGCTATGCATGGTGCTATAGAAAGGATACAGATTACACCTGGTACATATGAGACACGTTATGAAACTGTCGAAGATGGTAAACCTACTGGAATTTGCGGATCGGGCTTAATAGATTGTATTGCTAAGCTCCATCATGTGGGATTATTAGATCGTGCAGGTAGATTTACAGCAGATACACAAGATACAAATAGAATAAGAAACAATGAAGAAGGTAAGGAATTTGTAATTTCTTGGGAGAAAGAAGCTGGGGTAGATAATGATATTGTCATCACTGAAGGCGATATCCAAAATTTAATTCGTTCTAAAGGAGCAATATTTGCAGGAATAAGATGCTTATTAAATTCCCTTCAAATTGATATGGAAATTGTAGATAAGTTCTATATAGCTGGTGGATTCGGTAATTATTTAAATATTAATGACGCTATAGAAATTGGATTACTACCTGATTTACCGCATGAAAAATATCAATTTGTTGGTAACACGTCAGTAAAAGGTGCATATATGACCTTGATCTCTCGATCAGCCTTGAAGGCAGCTGTTGAGATAGGTAGAAAAATGACTTACATGGAGCTATCCGTAGGTAATGAATTTATGGATGAATTTGTTTCAGCACTATTTCTACCGCATACTGACTTGAGCTTATTCCCCTCAGTTCAATCAAATTAGGATTTTTAGGAGTGACTATGGTGGCCAAATATATTACAGTAGCAGGTAAAGGCGGAACTGGTAAAACAACCTTTACGGCACTGCTGATTAAGTATTTAATTAATCATAACATGAAACCTATTTTAGCAGTTGATGCAGACCCTAATTCTAATTTAAATGAAGCATTAGGTTTAGATGTAGGAAATACTATATCAGACATCCTTGCAGATGTTAAAGATCCAAAAGCAGTCCCTACGGGTATGACTAAAGATATGTATGTTGAGTATAAATTATCTCAATCTATCATAGAAACTAAAGATGTTGACCTTTTAGTCATGGGTGGCCCGCCTGGACCTGGCTGTTATTGCTATGCTAACGACTTATTACGTAAGCACCTTGAACAATTAGGTGCCAATTATGACTACGTAGTAATAGATAGCGAAGCTGGTTTGGAACACATAAGCCGAAAAACAATTCCTAGGGTTGATTATTTATTTGTAATCAGTGATAGCTCTGCACGAGGAATACGATCTGCAGGAAGAATTAATGAACTTGTTCAAAGTTTAAAAACACCTATCAACAATATAAGTTTAATCGTAACAAAAGTAACTGGTAATCAAATTAAAGATTTAGAACAAGAGATTGCTAAAACAGGATTGGTTCTAAGTGGAGAGATACCTTATGATAATACTCTTATGGAATACGACCTGCAAAGCAAAGCACTAGTTAATTTACCTAGTGATAATCCTGCTGTCCAAGCTGTTAATAATATTTTGGATAAGGTATCATTTTGATTTTAAGTGATCGACTTGAATAGAAATATTTAAGAAAAAGAAAGGAGAATTTAAATGGCGGTAGAGATTCTTAAGGAAAAAAATAGAAGTGCCGTTCAAGAGCTAGTACTTGGAGCTACAAGTGAAAATGGTGGCACTAGAACTAAAACAATTACCGTTGGTGGTGATTCAGCCCTTCCTTTCCATCAATTTGAAGGTGCTACTCCTAATAGACCAGTTGTAGCAATGGAAGTTCAAGACATCAAACCTGAATGGAATGATGCTGTACTTAAATATTTTGCAGATGTAGCAGATAAACCCGGTGCATGGGCAAAAAAATGTGTTGAGGAATATGGTGCAGACCTTATTTACCTAAAATTAGATGGTGCTCATCCAGATGGAGCAAATCGTTCGGTTGAACAATGTGTAGCTACGGTTAAGGAAGTTTTAGCTGCTGTAGGAGTTCCTTTAATTGTAGTAGGCTGCGAAAATGAAGAAAAAGACCATGAAGTAATGACAGCTGTTGCTGAAGCTGCTGCAGGTGAAAACCTTTTATTAGGATTCGCAGAAACAGATAACTATAAATCATTAACAGCTGCATGTATGGTACATAAACATAATATTATTGCACGTTCTCCATTGGATATTAATATGTGTAAACAGTTAAATATCTTAATTAGTGAAATGAATTTAGCATTAAATAGAATTGTAATCGACCCATCTATTGGTGGTCTTGGTTATGGTATTGAATATGCGTACTCAATTCTTGAAAGAGCAAGATTAGGTGCTTTGCAAGGCGACAAAATGCTTTCTATGCCTATTATTGCAACGGTTGGTTTCGAAGCATGGAAAACAAAAGAAGCCGGTGCTTCAGAAGCAGATTATCCAGAATGGGGCCCTCAAGAAGAAAGAGGAATTATGTGGGAATCCACAACAGCTAGCGCATTGTTACAAGCTGGAGCGCATATCTTACTTATGAGACATCCAAAATCTGTTGAAATTGTTAAAAAACAGATTGAGCAATTAATGGTATCTAATGCATACTAAAAAAAGGTAACATCAATATAAAGGAGGAGTGGGAAGATGATTATTATTGGTGAAAGAGTTAACGGTATGTTTACTGACATTAAAGAAGCTATTATCAATAAGGATCCTAAGCCTGTTCAATACTGGGCACAAAAGCAAGAAGAAGGCGGTGCTCGTTACATCGACATTAATGTTGGACCTGCTACAAGTGATAAAGTAGGGGCTATGAAATGGCTTGTTGAAGTTGTTCAGGAAGCTACTGAACTGCCTATAGCTTTAGACTCTACTAATTTTGAAGCAATTGAAGAAGGTTTAAAAATTGTTAAAAAACCAGCATTAATTAACTCCACATCTGCTCAAAGAGAAAAAGTTGAAATTGCTTTCCCATTAGCAGTAAAATACAATGCAGGACTTATTGGTTTAACAATGGATAAAACAGGTATTCCTAAAGATTCTGATAGCCGTTTAGCTTTTGCTATGGAGCTAGTTGCAGCTGCTGATGAATTTGGGCTACCTATGGAAGACCTTTGGATTGACCCACTAATTCTTCCTTGTAACGTAGCTCAGGATCACTCACCTGAAGTTTTAAAAACTTTACAACAAATTAAAACTTTAGCTAATCCAGCTCCTAAGACTGTTTTAGGTTTAAGTAACGTTTCTCAAAACTACTTAGATCGTCCGTTAGTAAATAGAACATTCTTGGCTATGGCTATGGCTTGTGGTTTAGATGCTGCTATTGCTGATGCTAACGATGATGCTTTAGTTGAAACAGCTGCTACTGCTGAATTGATTATGAATCAGAAAATTTACTGTGATTCTTATATCAAACTTTATAGAGAAAATAAATAATTTTAAATTAGTAGCTAACACGGTATGTAATTTGTACATACCGTGTTTTTGTGCGCCCAGCATGGGCGCTTGCTCGTCGGTGAAAGTCCGATACGGGGGTTGATAGTGCCAACCGTTAGCCTAAGACAAGGGTGTCCATCGC